>NZ_JACD01000001.1:0-161984 GCF_000517825.1 Prevotella sp. ICM33 | reverse complement strand
GGTATTGTTTCCTAACATCTTTTATTTTCTTATCGGCATCTTGTCTGTCTTTGTAGCTTGACGTAGCCCGCTACGCCTGCGCCCCAAAGCCAAACAATCTGCTCGATAATAAAACAAAATATGTTTAGGCTCTAATGACCGATTTGGGTTAAAAGGTGCTTTCACGCTTTTCTATTTTCTTTATTGGGATATCACAATAGTCATACCCCTTCCCATTTGGAAGGGGGCTTTTTGTTGTTTTAGCTTTGCTTTTGTAATTATTTTTCACACCTTCGATTTTAAAAGATGCTCTTTTGGCTTCGAAAAGACGCCCAATTGGCTTGCAAAAGATGCCCTTTTGCGGTTCAACTAACGCCCTTTTGAAGTCCAATTAAGCACCTTTTGAATTGCGGTTTTGTAAGTCTTTGATCCCTTGTTAGTTACATCGGGCTTCTTGTTAGTCCTTATAATGCCCTTTTAGGGTGAATTTTTTGCGCTGTTTTGTCAATATATTTCAATGCTCTTAGATAATTTTCTCGTACGTTCTAATACATATGATTTACAGAAAAAACAAAGGGTCTTCAGAATTTTGGAGTGATAATAATACATCTTAGCTTAGGTCTCTGACGAAATGTCACACAGAGGGACGGAGAGTACGGAGGGATATCAAAGCAAGCACTGGTAGTCACGGAGGCACCGTCGGTGCGTGGAGTGACGGAGATAGTTTGCTAATTCTGTTAGCAATTTATATACAAAGCGTTCATACCAAAGGATTTATCAGAAATCTGTACGCTACACCTCCGTCGCTCTTTGTGCCATCGGCACCTCCGTGATATTGCCTTTATCTCCGTCCTCTCCGTAGCTCTGTGTGCCTTATTTATATAAGTGTTTTAGTTTATCACTCCATATTTCGGATGAGTCAGAAAAATCTTTAAGATAGCACAGATAAGTCTTTTTGAGTATATTCTTCGATTTAAAATGATTTAAACCAATCTTTGACTTAATTCTCTTAGTCCTAAATTCTATCTTAGTCAGTATGGCTTAAAGTAGTTGAAACCTCAATTTTTGCCCATTTCATCGATAATTAAGATGCTCAAAGAGGGGTTAAAGCAATGTGAAAAATCAGTCTTTCTGCTTGTTATCCAAGTCGTTTAGAGCTTGTTGTAAACTGATGTTAAAAGAACGAGATATGAGGTTTTCTATACAGATTAAAATTTTGTTAGATGTTAATACTTGTTTTCAAAGCTTATATTTGTTATTATATTTATTTGTATATTATATGTCGTAAGTTATTGATAATCAGTAAAGAGTATTTGTAAAATTATTACACTTCTTGTTATTGTCTATTATAAAGCCCTAATTTCGTGTATCTTTGCATACACCTTTTTAAAAAGGTTCCCGTTTACAAAGACAGGAAATAATTTTAAAAACATAAATCAAATCAACAATCATGAAACCATTGCAAACTGAGAGCAGTTCATGGCGTAAGATTCTTGCCGTATTGGTGGGACTCATCTGCACCTTGAACGTAGCAGCTCAACAAATCAATGTAAAAGGTTCGGTAACTGACCAGCATGGTGACCCCGTCATCGGCGCAACCATTATGGAGCAGGGAACCAAGAATGGTGTGGTGACAGATATCGATGGAAACTTCGCACTGTCTGTTGCAAGTCCAAAATCACGACTCCGTGTGACTTATATCGGTTATAAGACTCAGGAGTTACCTGTGAACAATCAGACCGATTTCAAAATCAAGTTGCAGGAAGACGCTGCTAACCTTGATGAGGTCGTTGTCGTTGGTTACGGTACGATGGATAAGAAGGAGTTGACCTCAGCTGTCTCTCACGTATCTTCTAAGAACTTCACACAGGTAGCAAGTGTAGACCCATCTATGATGATTCAAGGTAAGGTGGCTGGTGTTAGTATTACTAATACTGGTGCTGGTGACCCTAACAATCAGGCAAGTATTCAGGTGCGTGGTGTCTCATCTCGTGCTGCAGGACTTGGTCCATTGATTGTCATCGATGGTGTACCAGGTGGTAACCTTACTAATATTAACCCAAATGATATCGAAAGCTACGACGTCCTCAAGGATGGTGCAGCTTCTGCTATCTATGGTACTCGTGGTTCTAATGGTGTCATCCTCGTGACAACTAAGAAGGGTGCACGCGACGGAAACTTGCACACCTCTTATAATGGATCTATCGCTTTAGATGTCATTAAGAAGGACCTTGATATGCTCTCACCTGATGAGTATCGTGCCAACCGATTGGCTTCTGGTACTGGTTATGACCTTGGTGGTTCAACAGACTGGATGAAGGAAGTGAGCCGAGTAGGTGTTCGCACTGTTCATACATTGACGCTTAGTGGTGGTAATATCAAGTCTAATTACCGTGCATCGGTAGACTATCGTGATGCAAAGGGTATTGATAAGTATTCTGGTCGTCAGGAGTATGGTGCGCGTATCAGCTTGAACCATACAACCAACAACGGTTTGATAACCTTCGGTTTGAATATTGCTCCACGTGTTGCCTATCGTAAGAACGCAACTTGGGATGTGTTCCGTAATGCCTTAGAGGCTAACCCAACTACTCCTATCTGGGATCCACAGAACCCTGCGCTGTACTATAACTTTAAGGGACAGCCTGCTGAGTGGAACCCTATTGAGCAGGAGAAGAGACGTAAAGATACTGGTACAACAAAGTTGATTGACTGGGATGGTACCGTTAAGTTGAATCTCTTCCCATTGTTATTGACCAATCCTGGAAAGCAGGTGTTGACTACACAGTTGACATTCGCTGACCATCAGTATGATAACTATAACCAGTGGTTTAGCCCATCAACCAACACCCGCACTATTAATGCAGGTCGTGATGGTGAAGCATCACAGAGTTATGGCAAGGAGTCTCTCCATAGCTTGGAGTGGATTAACAACTATAGCAACTCGTTTGGTAATCACAACCTTAAGGCTATGTTTGGTTACTCTTATCAAGAGGCTCTCTACTCAGGTTTTAATGCAGAGAACAAGGACTTCCCTAACGATGCTCTTGAGGACAACAACTTAGGAACAGGTAAGTTCATGAAGAAGAAGGACGAGCTTGGTATGGGTTCTTATAAGAATGGTTACAAGCTGATTGCATTCTTCGGACGTGTAAGCTATGACTGGAAGGGACGCTATATGTTGACAGCTTCTTTGCGTCATGAGGGTTCAACAAAGTTCGGTGAGCATTACAAGTGGGGTAACTTCCCAGCTGTGTCTGCAGGTTGGCGTATCTCTGACGAGGCTTTTATGGCAGGAACAAAGAGTTGGTTGACCGACTTGAAGCTCCGTGCTGACTTCGGTGTGACAGGTAATCAGGACTTCGGTTCATATAAGTCACTTGACACCATGACGGGCTTTGGTTATTATATGTATAATGGAAAGTCTTATCAAGTATGGGGTCCTGGTAAGAATCCAAACCCTGACTTGCACTGGGAGAAGGGTAAGAACTGGAACGTCGGACTTGATTGGGCGTTGTTCAATGGTAACCTCTTCGGTTCTTTCAACTACTTCAATCGTACACAGCAAGACCTCTTGGGTGATTATAACGTGACTGTTCCACCTTATTTGTTTACGACTACTTTCGTGAACGTAGGTACTATGCGTAACACTGGTTTCGAGTTTGATGTAACTTGGAATGCTATTAAGAAGAAGGACTTCACCTATACACTCAATGTTGTAGGAGCAACAATGGGTAATGAGTTCGTAAAGTTCAGCAACAGTAAGTTTGTTGGTCAGGACTTCTATTACATGGTTGATACACAGGATCCATACCCATTCCATACATTACAACGTATCGAGAAGGGACGCCGTATCGGTAGCTTCTATATGTGGAAGTATGCTGGTATCACTTCTGATGGTAAGTGGATTGTATATGACAAGGATGGTGATAAGATCTTAGCAGACAACGCTACAGATAATGATCGTCAGTTTGTTGGCAATGGTCTTCCAAAGTTCACAGGTTCTATGACACATAGTTTCCGTTATAAGAACTTAGATGCTTCATTGTTCTTCCAGACAGCTTTGGGCTTTGATATCTTCAATATCCATGACTTCTATTATGGTATTAAGAACTTCCAAGGTAATGTAATGGATAAAGCATACAGTAAGAACCTTGCAGTATCACAGAACCCTATCGTCTCAGACTACTTCCTTGAGCCTGGTGACTACTTGAAGCTCTCTTCTGTAAGTCTTGGTTATACCTTAGATATGAAGAAGAAGTATCTTAGCTCTGTTCGTATCTATGCAACAGCAACCAACCTCTTTACGATTACGAAGTTCTCTGGTGTAGACCCTTCTACCTATCAGATGAATGGCTTGACACCAGGTGCTACGGGTTCACGTACATACTATCCATCAACACGCCAGTTCATGTTAGGATTGCAAGTTGACTTCTAAAACAATCGTTCAATCATTTAGATAATGAAAAGCAATGAATAAGTTATATAAATACGCAGCATTGTTAGCAGTGCCTGCGGCTCTTATGACAGCCTCAAGTTGTACTGATCTTAGTGAGACACTGTACGACCAAGTGGCATCAAGCAACTATTATAATACGAAGGATGACGTTATCCGCGCAGTACTTCGTCCATTCGAACATGGCTTCTGGAGTATCCAGAGTCGCCATGTCTTGAATGAGGAAACAGCCGACCAATTGATTACTCCTACACGTGAAGACTGGTGGGATGATGGTGGTCGTTGGGCTCGTATGCACCGCCATAAGTGGATTAACACGAATGGTGAGGCTCAGTCTGAGTTCAATGGTTGCTATCAAGGTATCGGACAGGCTAATAAGGTAATCGAAGACCTTAACACACTCTCTGCGTCAAAGTTTGGTTTTTCAGAAGCAGAGTTCGCTAACCTTCGCGCACAGAACCACGTTCTCCGTGCATGGTATTATCTTCGTCTGTTAGATGCGTTCCGTAATGTCTACTACTCTGTTGGCTTCAAAGACCTATCACAGAACTCTAAAGGCCAGGTTCCACCACGTCAGATCTTCGACTTTATAGAGAAAGAATTGAAGGATGCTTTACCTGATTTGGTTAAGAAGGCTTCCCTCGGTGGTAATGGCAACATTGAAGGTCAGTGGACACAAGCTGGTGCAGCTGCATTGTTGGTTCGCTTGTATATGAATGCACAGGTTTATGTTGGTGAAGACCGCTATGCTGATGCAGAGAAGTATGCACAGGACATTCTTGATGGTAAGTATGGTACATACGCTGTAGCTGACCGTTGGGACGCTGCATTCGATTGGGATAATGACAAGTGTGATGAGGTTATCTTCGCATTCCCAAGCTCTCAGGGCGAGACACACTGGCACTACAAGGGTGATGTTTATTGGTGGACTACTCCATCTAAGGCCAATGACTGGCTGAAGGATAAGAAGTGTAAGGAAGGTTCACACAACCTCAAGTACTCTGCTTCACCATCTTATAACCCTAAGGGAGAGAAGTATAACTTCGAGTTAGGTATGCCTATCGCTCAATTTAAGAAGTATCCATCAGACGTTCGACTAAAGATGTACAAGAACTTAAACAATGGTCGACGTGAGGGTATGTTCATCTTCGGTAAGATTCAATATATTGATGATGACGGACATCCACAGTATTTGAAGGATCACAACGGTAGATATGTTCTTGACATACGTGATGCTGTTGGTAAGTTCGGTGCTACTGATGGTAGCAAGTGGCTCAATAAGACTGAAAGTAGACTTGAGGATGGTGACGACAACTCTGGTTGGATGTTCGCTAAGTATCCTCTCTATCCAGATACTGAAGAGGACCTTCAGCTTGAAGCAGACTACTGTGAGATACGTCTCCCAGAGATTATCTATAGCCTTGCAGAGTGTAAGCTGCGCAAGGGAGATGCTACTACAGCAGGTAAACTCTTGAACATGGTACGCAAGCGTAACTATCCTTCTTCTGATTGGAGCACTGTTCTCTATGCCCCAGAAGGTACAGCAACCCTCGATATGAAGGAGATGTTGGCAGAGTGGGGACGTGAGTTCTTCGCAGAGGGACGTCGCCGTATCGACTTGATTCGCTTTGGTAAGTTCGAAGATGCATGGTGGGATAAGGAGGCAGATGCCGATAAGCACATCGAAATCTTCCCATTCCACCCAGACATCATGGGTGCTCATAAGGACATGAAGCAGAACCCTGGTTATGATGGCAACTAATTTATTAAATGATTAAAACCTATTCGTAAGATGAAATCAATAGTTAAATATGGTATGGCGCTATTGGCTCTTTTAGCGCCAATAACCTTCCAATCATGTCATGATGATAAGGATATCGTGGTCATCACAGAAGAGCTTCCATTGAAGGTTGATCATCTTTATATGGTGGGCGATGCTACCCCTGCTGGGTGGAGTATTGACAATCCATTCGAGATGACACGTGATACAGAGAATAAATATCTCTTTACTTATCATGGTAAACTAAAGACTGGCGAGATTAAGTTGCCACTATCAAAGGGTGACTGGGGTGCTACATTCGTTTACGCACCTGCCGCTGATACTGAAATCAATGATAAGGGTGTTGCCAGCGATGCGATTGATATTCGCAAAGGTGGTGCTGATAATAAGTGGAAGGTAACAAAGACCGGTATCTATACCTTCGCTGTCGACCTCCGCACACGTAAGCTTACAGTTACTTATGAGGGTGAAGAACCAGCAGGTCCAATCCTTCCTATCGAGTCTGAATGGTTGTCATTTATCGGTAATGCAACGCCATACGGTTGGGATATTGATGGCTTGAAAGCAAAGGTA
This sequence comes from Prevotella sp. ICM33, assembly GCF_000517825.1. Classification (NCBI taxonomy): domain Bacteria; kingdom Pseudomonadati; phylum Bacteroidota; class Bacteroidia; order Bacteroidales; family Prevotellaceae; genus Prevotella; species Prevotella sp. ICM33. The sequence goes on along the minus strand of NZ_JACD01000001.1, from coordinate 155,196 downwards.
CAGGATGGTTCTGCTAAGTTTGCTAAGACCTCTTCTAATCCTTTACAGTTTACATATGAGGGTCATTTAAACTTAGGTGAGTTCAAGTTGTCATTTGACAAATCAGATGGATGGAACAACATGATTCAAGCACCTGTAGCTGATTGTGAGTTCAACCATGATGGTCCTGCAAAGCAGGGTATGGTTGTTGGTGGCGATGACAATAAATGGAAGGTAACAGAAGCTGGTACTTATACTATTGTATTCGACCTCACAAAGCATGAAATCAAGGTGACGAAGTTTGTCGCTGATGCTCCTGCTCCAGCTGCACCAACCCCTTGGGACACTGAAAGCGTCTATATGATTGGTAGCGCAACTCCTGCTGGTTGGGTAACTGATAATGGTGTTGCTTTCACGAAGTCAGGCGATCATATCTTCTCTGTTGAGGTTCAGTTGGCAGAGGGTGAAATGAAGTTTATGCTCGATAAGTCTGGTTTCTCAGCTGATAAGCCTTATTTCTTTGCTCCAGAAGAGAACACGGTCATCAATGAAACAGGTGTAGCCAAGGATGCACTTGCCTATGGTACTGAAAGTTCTTATGGTGACAAGAAGTGGAAGGTTACTAAGGCTGGAAAGTATAAGCTGACACTTGACTTGAAGAACAAGAAGTTCAAGGCAGAATACATAAGCGCATAACAGAGTTTAAAAACATAAATAACCGGTTAGCTGGTGCTCCAATGCATGGGTTTTATAAGTATAATGCATGGATTTTATTAGGCTAAAGGCACACAGCTACCAGTTAAAACTACTTATGATAGAATAAAACAATGAAGAAATATTTTTTAGCAAGCTTGGCTTTCGCTGCTCTTCTGACAAGTTGTAACAGCAATGAATGGGACGTAACCAGCGATCTGAGCGTTGATAAGACTGACCCAACAGTAGGTCTTACACCTGTTGCAGAGGCTGAAGGTATGGACTATGCGCCACTTTATTGGAGTGTATATGGTCATCTTCGTGCACAGGAGAAGGCTGGCTCATTCCCAAATATCTTCACAGAGCAAGACTGGGATGAGGCTATTGACTATGTAGCAACCAATCTTAAGTCACATGGCTATGATATGCTTGTTACCGATGGTTTCGCTTCAATGAGTGGTGACGATGGCTACATGACACGTTATAGCCGCACTGCAAAAGATGAGAGTTCTCCAGAAGTTCCTTTGACAACTATTGTTGCTAAGTTGAAGGCGAAGGGCTTGAAACTTGGTGTTTACGATAGTCCATTCTGGTATCATTATACCAATCCTAATGCCGTTATCCCAGGAACTGATGGTATTAAGGTGAGCAGTCTGGCTTACGATCCAGCAAAAGATAAAGACATTAAGCATCCTGGTTCAAAGGATCAATTTGGTTGGGTAGTAACAGATCACCCTGGTGCAGAGCAGTATTTTGAGGGATTCTTCAAGCACTATTCTGATTTAGGCGTGAAGTTCGTACGTATGGACTTCCTCTCTTGGTATGAAGATGGTATGAACTATACTGACGTTATCGATAAGGGTTATGGCCGTGAGCGTTATGTAAAGGGTATGCAGTGGATTAACAAGTATGCACAGAAGTATGGCGTATATGTTTCACTTGTAATGCCTCACTTGCGTAACAATGCTCTCATCGAGAGATATGCAGGTAATATGGTACGTATTGATGCCGATGCTCTTGAGGGTTCTTGGTATCGTTTCTCTGATAACAACCGTGGTAGTCTTCGTGGTGGATGGCCAAACTCTGAGAATGCCTTTGATGGTTTCATCAATTGGTCAAAGATTTCTGGTCGTAAGAAGATTCGTCTTGATGGCGACTTCATTCGTATCGGAAGCTATGCTGATGATAATGAGAAGATGTCTGTAATCTCTCTTCCTTTGATGGCAGGTGGACCTATCTCTATCACAGATATGCCAACTGGCGACGACTTGAAGTTCTTCCAGAACGACGAGATGCTTGCTTTGCAGAAGGATGGTTTTGTTGGTCAGCCATTAGAGCGTAACCTCTGGAACACTGATGGTGAGGTATGGTACGGCCAGATGAAGGATGGCTCTTGGGTTATCGGTCTCTTCAATCGTGATCAGGCATCTGCAACTCGTTCTATCGACTTGACAAAGGTTGGTATTACTGGTACTTGGTCTGCACGTGATCTTTGGAAGCATGCTGATGAGGGTACTGTAAGCGATAAGATTGAGGCAGTCATCCCTGCACATGGCTGTAAGATTATTAAGCTGACAAAATAAAAACCTTACCTGCTGATTACTTAAATCAGTAGAAGATTATAAACAATCGGGCCAAACGGAAGAAACCGTTTGGCCCGATTTTGTTATAGGGCTTATTAGGCTTATTGGGCTAATAAGGCCAATTAGCCTAATAATTTTTATAAGCCTTATTAGCCCTATTAGGCTAATAAGTCCAATAAGCCCAATAGGACTAATAGCTTATTACTTTGTTATAATTTTTCACATCCTGATTTTTAATAGATGCTCTTTTAGCATCGAAAAGACGCCCAATTGGCTTGCAAAAGGTGCCCTTTAAGCCCCTTACTAACGCCCTTTTGAAGTCCAATTAAGCACCTTTTATTTTACGTCTTGTAAGTGCCTGAATTCATGTTAGTTACAAATGTGACTCTAATAGCCCTTTTTCGCCTTATTCTTCATGAAAAACACGCTTCCTTTGTAAATATATTTCAAACAGATTCTTCGTTGTATTCAAGTTGTTTAAGTTTGCTGTTATTTACAATAATAGTCTTTTACAGACCATTTGGTAGCCATTAGTTCAGCAGAAATAATAAGATGGAGACTTACTCAATTTCTATCGCTCCATCCTTATTTAGTTTCAGATGAGGTTTCTTCTCGGGTATAGTCGCTTGTATTTCTGTTGGTTTGGCAGGGGTTGTTTTGCGACTTACACTTGTCTTGTTGTTTGTAGAGGAAGAGTGATTAGAACGTGCAATTGCTGTTTTCTTCTGTGACTTAGCCATAGATTTATTTGCTGTCGCTGATTTACTCTTAAATGGAACAAAGCGGGTAGTCATTGGTTCTAACTCATCATCGTACTCACTCTCGTATTCTCTATATTTATAGGTAATACCTTTGTCTGAAATAATGGTGTCAGCCATGCATATCCCATTACGATACCTCGCACGTCGTATAATATTCTTTCCTTTCTTATCATAGTCGTATGTCATTCCATTTAATTTACCGTTATGATACATTTGTGTAAAGTAAATGGCGGGCGTTTCATCTGCACTTTGTATAGGGTGGTACATTGTTGATTTACCTTCAAATATACCATGGTCATAGTTAATGATAGCCTCTATCTTTCCAAATTCATTGTAATACTTAATTGTCCCATGTAGCTTTCCTTCTTGATAGTTAAGCTCTGAATAAAGTGTTCCGTCTATTGTGTAATTAATGCAAGAGCCTTCTTTAAATCCCCATACCTTATTTCTGTGATAGATGCTTTTAATTTGTCCATTGTCATAGGTTTCTACTATCTTCTCCTGTGCGTTACACGCTAAAGGTAGTGCGATTAGAGAGAGCAGAAGGAATTTTATCTTTATCATATTATATTCGTGTTTAATACTTATTACTTTGGAACCTTGTGTTTAGTAGTAAACTTATATTCGTATTTCAGATAACCTTCCTTTAAAGTAAGGCTCGCTATATAGTCTTCGTCTTCAGTATTATCGTTATCCTTGGTCGCTCTAAACCATATCTTTTGATTATCTCGTATAATGCCCTGAATCTTCAGTGGAAGCTCAAAGGCGTGTGTCCAAAGTATAACGCCATTAGTGTTTCTCAGCTGAAGAATCGTTGGTGCATCTTCCGAGATACTAGCATTATACTCTATAAGGATATACTTCGAGTCTTGGTAGTCAATCTTTGAGTTGAAGCCAGTAAACCAATCTGTTATTGCGTTGTGACTAATCATTCGCTTGTCACCACGCGGAGAATCAGTCACACCATACAGGAAGTAACCAGCGTCTTGAGGGTCTCCTAAGTGATACATGAAGCGTATTCTCCATAAGCGGTTGAGGCTCTTTTGACTAGAGGATTCGCTCGCTTCCTTACGATCTAATATATAAAATACACTATCCTTAACCTCACCATTAAGCTCAGAAGTGGGTAGTTGCTGGGCGTATTCATAGGCGTCCTTCGTATAAAGACGGTCTGTAGCTGGGAAATAATAATAGGTTTCTGCCAAATTGTTGGTGACCTTGAACCCTTCACCTACGCCCGCCGTACTTGCGTGGTCTTCGTAGGTATCAGAGATAAATTCTACTGATGAGATACCACTTGACATTGCTTTCTTCTTGGCGAAGATAGTCTTTGAGACATCCTTTAGCGTGAGTGTCTGTGGGTCTATCTCAAGTATAAACTGGCTAGGAATCGTGATATACCACTTCTTGGCTTGGTTCAGATGTTGTATTTGAAGCATGTGGAAAGCTGTCATACCAACCTTCCTTGCATCGTCATCACTGATGAAAAGTTTGTCAGCAAACACCTTCCCACTATCTGGATCGACGAATCCATAATAGTAACCTGATGGTGGTGTCTCGTCGTCAGAATACCAGTTACTGAAACTACGGTCGGTTAAATAGAAGAAACAAACACGTCCGTTATACTTTACTGGGACAATGGCTTTATATGAATCATCTACGCTGATAGAGTCTTTATAACTAGCGCTTGGCTTGGAAGAGTCTATGCTGAAGAACAATAACATGAATAGAAAGAATAAAGAACCACCGATGATAGCGAATACTTTTATAACATTAATAGTGGAGATGTTTGCGTCTCCTTTGGTGCGTGTGTAGCCTCCATAATCAAATTGATGCTTGACATTAATGTTTATGTCGTCATCATCTAGGAAGTATTCTGTACCGCAGTTTTTACAGCGATAACGCTTTTCATCCAACTGAAGATGCTTCTCACTGCCACAATTCGGGCACTTTATGGGTCTTATCTTTGTTGACATTGTATTGCTTTTTCTGTATTTGTTTTATCTACTTATTGCTTCCTTACGTTGTGACTATTTGCAAACTTATATTCGTATTTTATGTTACCTCCTTTTAACGTAAGACTCATGATATATTCATCATCATAACGATCGGTGTTCTCTCTTGTTGCTCTGAACCATATCTTCTGATTGTCTCGTAGAACACCACCAATCTTTATTGGACAATCAAGAGAGCGTGTCCAAAGAATCTTTCCATTAGTATTTCTTAGCTGAAGAACAGCTGGTGCGTTCTCCGAGATATTGCTTTTATACCAAATAAGTATGTACGTTGAATCTTGTAAAATAATGTTTGCATCGAATCCTGTGAACCAATCTGATATTTGCTGACTACTAACCACTTGTATGTCTTTAGCCACAAAATCGTATTTCTTGTTTGAGGGATTGCTAAGGTATTTAGGATTCCCAAGGTGATACGTGAATTGTATTCTTGTTAGTCTGTTTTGACTTTCTTTGCTTGAAGAGGCATTAGACTTCTTGCTTTCTAATATGTATAATACGCTATCACGCATCTCTCCTTTTAATTCAGATGATGGTAGTTCCTTTGCGTAATTATAGGCTTCTTCTGTATATAGATGGTCTGTGGCAGGGAAGTAATAGTAAACTTCTGCCAAGTTATTAGATATTTCTAAGCCCTCATCTCCCTCTAATGAAAAATCAAAGAAATTGCTTGTTCGAGAGATAAAATCCACAGATGAGATCCCACTTGACATTGCTTCCTTATTAGCAAATATAGTCTTAGAGATATTGTTCATCGTGAGTGTTTGTGGATTAATCTCATAGATAAACTGCTTCGGAATGAGGCATAACCACTTATCTGCTTGGTAAAGATGCCATATCTTAAGTTCATTAATCGATGTCATATCAACTCTTTTGCTCTCATCGTCACTGATGAGGAGCTTATCAGCTAACACTTGTCCAGTCTGCGCATCGACGAATCCATAATAGTGACCATCTACTAAGGTCTTATCATCGTTAAGCCCGTAATCGTACCTACGATTCGTTACGTAGAAGAAACAAATACGTCCTTTATGCTTCATAGGGTAGATGGCATCGTAGTCATCTGCCACCTCTACAGAGTCGACAGAGAATAAATCACTTACACCAAAGAGCTTACTTACTTTGATATCTCCGCCCCAAAAGTGCTTAGCTGCATACAGAAAGAGAAAGACAATAAGTACAACCGCTAGGTTTCTTAGCGTATTGCTCATGGTGATGCGGGGCTCTTCTTTGGGCTGCGTGAAGTTTTCGTATTCGAAATTATGCTTGATATTAATGGTTATATCATCGTCATCCAAGAAGTATTCCGTCCCACAATTTCTACATTGATAGCGCTTTTCATCCAGTTGGACATGCTTCTCGCTACCACAGTTTGGGCACTTTATCGGTTTTATCTTTGTTGACATTGTATAACTCAATCAGTACTTTTTATTGTTTCTTATAATGTATGGTTAGATAACACAAGATAGCTTCTATGGCTGTAAAGATAGCGAAGAGGATAATCCACCAGTTGTCTTTTACGCCACTCGGTGCTATCATTCCACTAACAAACTCTATGATTCCTGCTAAGAGGAAGAGCATACCAAGACTCAAACGATGCGAACGCTCTGCACCAAGGGCAAATAACATCACAACCAATAGAGTGTTGACTATAATGGCAACACTTGTGTAGAGCATGTTTACCAATGGATAGATTGATAGAACCAGACCTGCAATGATATTGACAAAGAGGACTGCTATGGCGGGGATTAAGACTTTATTCATAATTTAGAAAGTATTTCGTTCTTCTTTTGTTCGTATTCTTCAGCAGTGATGAGTTGTTCCTCTAAGAGCTTCTTGAGCTTTCGTAGGCGTAGAGTAGGGTCACTACTAACATCGCTCGACTTGAATATGTCTTGTGCTAACTGTAGTCCTGCTCCCATTTGCAAGCCTGCTCCTGCCAGTCCACCTTCGTTCTTTGCAGCATCACGTAAGGCTCCTAACTTCTGCAATCCAGTGTAATCAAGGTCTACCTCGGCTGCTGCATACTTCTCAGTAGTCATGTTTGCAATCCTACCAATGCGTTCCATCGTTTCGTCATCGAATGTAACAGAAGTGATACGGAAGTCGGTTAGCTCCAGACCTAAGCGTGATAACTCCTCTGAAGTCTTCTCTTGTAACTCCTTGGAAAGCTCACCTATGTGGCTATCCACTTCTCGGTAAGGGTAGGCTTTGACTGCAAGAAAGGCTGTGAGTGGCGTCACAATACGTGAAGATACGAGTTCTTGCACATCCTCTGCATAATAGTCTGCGACCGTTCCAAGCAGTGTGACGAACATTTGAGATGCATCTTGTATCTTTACAGAGAAGTTTCCACAAACTCCGAGAGCCACTGGTAATTGATAATCAGGCTCTATGTATTTCACTGGCGAAGCAGTTCCCCAAAGGATGTTCACCATCTCCGCTGTACGGAAGAAGTAGAACCTCATCTTATGGTCGCTCTCTGCTTGCTGAGAGATGTTAAGCAATGTGGTGATAAAAGGATGGTTGTCAGACTCCATCTCATACACTCCTGGTTCTGTAAGTGTGGCTCTCACCTGTCCATCATAGACGATAATGCAACCCTGACCAGGTGCAATAATAAGTTTACTAGCGTCCTTTATTTCATCTGTAGTGGTTTCCAATTGATGAAATAATAGGTTAGTTTTCTGCTCTTTCCATTCTATGACAGTTCGCAGTTGGCGTTTGAAAATATCTTTTATTCCCATAGCTTTATTGTTTCTTTTTCAAATTCGTTTAATAATTGCTGTGTAATAAGTTATGATGCCTACTTTAATTCTAATATGCAAATATAATGATTTGTATTGGAAAGAGCAAAAAATAGTAGAAAAAGGTGAGTCTAATTCTATCTCAAAAAGTTCAGTAAGTTCTTGTTTTTTGTTTGAAAGCAAGATTTATCGCATGGCGGTTTGCTTGTTTTCATTTTGTACTTAGTTGTATAAAACAAAGCTGCCGCATTACCAGTGGGGCAATGCGGCTGCGACCTAAGTTTCAATAAAATAATTCAGAGAGTATCTTATAGTTTAACGCTGAGACCGACATACCATGTTGCACCGTATACTGGAGCATACATGAAGGCTGCGTCGTCTGTGTGTTTCTCGTCCTGAATATAGCTGAAGATGTTCTTAGCACCTGCATAAACAGTACATGTACCGAAACGTTTTGCAGCACGGCAGTTGAAGATCATGAAGGTGTTTGTCTTCTTAATCTTTGATGTTGCACCATCGTCCTCAGAGTTGTAGTCGATGTACATTTTTCCCTGCAATGAGCTTGTGAGAGAGAAGCTCCATGTGCCAGGGGTATAATCGAGGTCGATATCGCCAGTCATTGCTGGGAAACGAGAGATGTTACGACTGTCTTTAGCATACTGCAGACGCTGTGGGAACTCTTTTACAGTCTCATCGTTAGGGTCTGACCAGTCTGCACGCTCGTGCTTAAACTTACCTTGATTGAAGGTCCAGTTAATACCAGCATTGAAGTTGCGGAAGAGGTTTGCCTTTGCACCTAATTCTACACCCTGTACGTAGGCATCGTCAACATTCTCCCACTGGTAAGAGTAACCGAACTTCTTAACCTCATCGTCTGCAGGAGAGAACTGAATCTTATCCTTCAAGTTGGTGCGGAAGATGTTGATGCTGAACTGATATTTCTTAGCATAATAGTCTGCTGAGAGGTTGTAGCTAATAGCACGCTCACCCTTGAGGTTGGATGATTTCCATACACGTGGCGAACCACTACAGAGGTGGAGGTCCTCAGAGAATCCGTAAGGAGCACGGAAACCTGTACCTACATTAGCACGGAGAACGAGTGAAGGAGTCAGTTCATATTTGATAGCAATACGAGGATTGACGGTTGTCTTACTGAATTTCGTTGTTGGGAAAGCACTATCAGAAACCTTTACGCTGGTAGCATACTCCTCACCAGAGCTATGAGAGTCGACACGGATACCTGGTACAACGGTCAACTTTGGTGTTACGTTCCACTCATCCTGTACGAAGAAGCCAACCTCGTTAGCGTGCTTCTTACCAATAGAAGTGTATGGAACGCCATAGTATGGACTTGTCTTCTCGTCCTCAGCAGAGATGACATAGAGTCCTGTCTCACGCAAACGAGTGAAATAACCCTGTACACCACCAAGCAATGTATGGTTGCCAAGGATAGAAGTGAAGGTGATAGATGGTGTCACCGTATTCTCCTTAGCAATGTATGGACGCATCATAGAAACGTCAGGTTCCGCACCATCCTCGTCAGGATGTGCTGGATCCTTGTGAGAATCCATGTAGTCATGAAGGAAGGTATCGTTTGTTGCTTGACGCTTATGATATACATACGCTGTCGTGAGGTTCAGTTCAGAGTGCTTACCGATAGGCAAGGTGTAAGCAAGGTCAGCTGAAAGACGGTTGGTACGGATGTCTTCTGTACCGTCAGTGTATGGGTTCATATATTGATCATTCGTCATGACACCACCGAAACGGTGCTCATCAATCGCCTTACCACGCAGTACGAGCTTATCGTTCTTAGCAAAAGGCTGATAGAAGTAAAGGCTGAAACCAAGGTTATTCATCGTCTCATCTACGCGATCAGAGATACCATCCTTGTTCTTTACTTCCTTACGTGTAAGACCATTCTGTGTGCGGTCGATAGCATCCATCTGTGTACGCTGTGCGAATACACTCAGACCGATGTTGTTATAACGCATAGATCCAGAACCCTTATAGCTCTTGAAGCCAAAGTTTCCGAACTGAATATCACCATTAACAGATGGCTCAAAGGTTGGTTCCTTTGAGATAATGTTGATGGCACCAGCAACGGCACTACTTCCATAGAGGGCTGAACCGGCACCCTTAACTACCTCAAGACGGTCGATGTCATTGGTACCAATCTGCTGCAAACCGTAAACACCGGCAAGACCAGAGTAGATTGGCTCACCATCAATGAGTACCTGTGTGTGCTCAGCACCCAATCCTTGCATACGAACCTCAGAGAAATTACAGAACTGGCACTGCTGTTCTACGCGGATGCCTGGTACACCTTCAAGTGCTTCGTATAAGTTCTGGGCATTCTTCTTGGTGATAGCCTGTGATGTCAGAACCTCTGTACGGATAGGAACATCCTTTACAAAGTGGCTGGTACGAGTACCAGTTACAACGACCTGGCTTAACTCCAATGGGTCTTTTTCCAGTTCAAAGTAGACTTCAGAACCTTTATTATTATACATATCTACCTCTTTTTCCTGCTGCTGATAACCAGCGAGTGTAGCTATGATAACTTGCCTTCCTACAGGAAGATTACTTAATTTAAAGTGACCCGAAGCATCGCATTGAGTTTTAAGGTTCGTACCTTTTACTTGGATTACGGCATGAGAAAGGTGCTTTCCACCTTCTTTTGCCTTCACATCACCGAAGAGCATTGCGTCGGTGTTTTGTGCCATGGATACAAGAGAGCATAATATGGCGGTCAAGATTAGTAAATATTTCTTCATTTTGTTATTAAATGGTTTGTAAATAACTTTGCAAAGTTATGTTATTTTTATAAATGTGTCAATACCTAATAGTTGGTATTGTGAAGATTCTTCCGTTAAATACGTAGATTGTTTATAGAATGAGATTCATCCACATACATGGTATGATTTCCTCCAATAAGATGCTTTTATAAAGGGGGATAAACTACATGATAAATGTCATTAGGTACGCAGTCTATCTGTCTTCACAAACAACTTATTCCTATTAGCCTAATTAGGCTATTTGGTCTAATTGGGCTAACAACTTATTATTCTGTCATAATTTTTCACATCATAATTTTGAATACATGCTCTTTGGGCTTCTAAAAGACGCCCTTTTGGCTTGCAACTAATCCTTGAAAAGGAAGAAAAATCGAAGTTGGCGTAAACTGACTGATAATGAGCAGGAAACGGAGTCATTTGCATAAAACTGCTCTGTTCATATAGGGCAGGAATATGCAGATTTAGGCAGAAGTTCAGTTACCAAAGCATTACCTGATTTTGAGATAGGTAACGATGAAGTAATGTTCGGTAACTGAATTATTTTTGCTCGTGTGGCTTTTGCTATGGTCGGCAGTTTTCTGCATAAGTGAGGAACGCTTTAATTCGGGTAACTTTGCATAAGACATGCTGCACTCGTCCATTTGAGAGCAAGCTCTCATAGAACTCGCTTGCACTGTCTTTGCCCATAAAAATTAAAGCGTATGAAACAAGAGAAAATGAAGGTGTTGCTCTACCTCAAAAAGAGCGGACTTGACAAGTCGGGCAAGGCTCCCATCATGGGACGTATCACACTTGGAAGGAGTATTGCGCAGTTCAGTTGTAAACTCTCCTGCAACCCCGACTTGTGGAATCCACGAGAGAGCAGAATGGATGGTAAGAGTCGTGAGGCGGTGGAGATAAACGATAAATTGGAAAATCTACTGTTGTCTGTTCAGTCGGCTTATCAATCTCTGCTATCCAAAGGTTGCCCATTTGATGCAGCCGATGTGAAAGAGCTGTTCCAAGGGAGCGTACAGACACGATGCATGCTCATTGAAAGGCTGGATATGCTCATTAAGGAGAAGGAAAGCCATGTTGGTATAGACATCAAGGTAGGAGCCATACACGGCTATCACTCTACCCGAATTCATTTGCAGAAGTTTATTCAACGGAAAAACAAGGTAACAGACTTGGCTTTCTCACAGCTCACAGAGAACTTTATCTATGAGTTTGGGCAATATTTCTTAGGTGAGTGCGGTTTTCAAGAAAGCACATTCTATAATGCAGCCACGCATTTGAAGACGGTATGCAGGTTGGCTTACCGTGAGGGATTGGCTGATGTACTTCTATTTGACAAAGCCAAAATCAGCAAGGGCGACAAGAGACTGCCCAAAGCATTGGACAAGGAAGCATTAGACAAATTGAAGACTCTCAACTTGGAGGACTTGGAGGAGGATATGGAAACGGCAAGGGATATTTTCCTCTTTGCCTGTTATACAGGTGCTGCTTATTGTGATTTGATGGGACTTGGCAAGAAGCATCTTTTCCGTGATGACGAGGGGAGTTTATGGTTAAAGTTCAACCGCCACAAGACAGGTGTACTATGCCGTGTCAAACTGCTGCCCCAAGCCATACGGCTGATGGAGAAGCTCTACAGCGAAGAAAGGGAAGCATTGCTCCCTTTCATGGGATATGCTACTTACCAATCATACTTGAAAGCCCTACGGCTTCGTGTGGGTATCTCGTTTTCCTTTACCACGCATACCGCAAGACACACCTTTGCCACGCTTATCACGCTTGAGCAGGGCGTGCCTATTGAGACGGTGAGCAAGATGCTGGGACATTCGAACATAAGCATGACAGAACGCTATGCAAAGGTCACACCCCTAAAACTCTTTGAGGAGTTTAATCGTTTCCTTTCTTTCACAGAGGATATGCAGATGAGTATTTAGCAATAGACATATTAAAACTAAAATCATTATGAGAAGTACATTCAAGATACTGTTCTATATCAACAGACAGAAAACTAAGACAGACGGCAATACCGCCATTCTCTGCCGTATCACCATCGATGGAAAGAACACAACTATTCGCACAGGCGAAGAGTGCAATCCCTCCGAGTGGAACACCAAACAGGGTTTAACAACCAATAAGAAGACCAACCAAAGAATCAATGAGTTCAGGGAATTGATAGAAAAAACCTATCGGGACATACTGACGAGGGAAGGAGTGGTAAGTGTGGAACTTATCAAGAACCGCTTGCAAGGTATAGCCACTAGCCCCACCACGCTCCTTGCAATGAGCAAGGCGGAACTGCAAGCCGTCAAGGAAAGCGTTGGAAAGTCAAGGGCGGAGGGAACTTATCTGAACCTTTACTATTCTGATAGAAATCTCCGAGAATTTATCGAAAACAAAGGAGTACAAGACATATCTATCGCCACCATTACAGAGAGTTTGTTCGAGGAATACCGTTTCTTCCTGAAAAAGAGTGGGCTGAAAGCATCGACTGTCAATACCAATCTCTGTTGGCTGAGCCGACTGATGTTCCGTGCGGTCAGTAGGAGGATTATCCGTTGCAATCCCTTTGAGAACGTCAAGTATGAGAAGGAGGAAAAGAAGATACGCTTCTTACAAAAGGGCGATGTAATGAAACTCATGGCAATGAGTATGAATGACAAGGAAGCAGAGTTGGCAAGACAGATGTTCATCTTTTCCTGCTTCACAGGCTTGGCTATCTCAGATATAGAGAATTTGAAATACAAGCATATCCAAACAGCAGCAGACGGACAGAGGTATATACGCAAGGAGCGTCAGAAGACAAAGGTTGAGTTTGTCGTACCGTTACATCCCATAGCTGAAACTATCATCAGCCATTGCAGGAATTCGCAGGCAGGAAACGAAGAACAGCAGGCGGTGAAAGAAAAAGGCGACAGCCTTGTCTTTCAACTTCATTGCAGCCGTAGCGTGATGGGCAAGAACCTGAGCATCGTGGGTAAGGCTTGCGGTATCCGTCAAAGACTTTCCTACCACATGGCTCGCCACACCTTCGGTACGATGAGTCTGAACGCAGGTATCCCTATCGAGAGTATAGCCAAGATGATGGGACACGCCTCCATATCAAGCACGCAGATTTATGCGCAGGTAACGGACAACAAGATTTCGGAGGATATGGACAGGCTTATAGCCAAGTACAAGGCGAAGGACAAGACTACCGTAAATGCAGATGTGGAAGCAGCGACAGACACAAAGACAATCCCGCTTGTTGTCAATTCAAATGGCAGAAAGGAGGAAACGGCATGAATACGAACTATAAACTAAGAACTATGACTAGCACGGAGAATCATCGCAGTTATTTTGATTGGGGCTGCAATATGCAGATTGTCCGCAAGGGAATCGGAGACATAGCCATGACAGAGGGAGAACTTACAAGGTTCTTCGGAGTAACGTGGAGAAAACTTAATCATGGGTTGCAAACACTTATGAAATCCTCCACCTTGCATCCCGATGAGAGGGGTGCAAGTGAAGAGCCTGTTTTTATCAGCAGACAATTGAAAGGCTATGCGCCACTCTATCCGCTTCCTATCATCATTGCCCTGTCCTTTCTGTTGGACAGCACGGAAGCGCATTTGTTCAGAAAGTACGTCTGTCAGAAGTTGCAGAAATCAGCATCCATGATAACACCGATATTCCTGATAGGCAACACGCATAATTGATGATAATACTTCCTTTTTCTTTCACCGATTATATCTTACTACATTACTACAATAAGAGTTAAAGCGGTGAAAGAAAATGGATTACGCCGTAGTTAGGAGATGAAATAACTATTACTACCAATTGGCTACATTCTACTCCTATAAAATGTATTGTATATAAAGTAATGCAGCAAAAAACTGATTGTAAAACAATTTAAGAATAAAACTTGTGTTTTTTCAAATAGTTTGTTATCTTTGTAAGCAATATATTGTAATGAAATGTCAAACAATGAACAAACAAGCGTTAGGAATCGCTTAAAAATTGTCCTTGTTGAACAGGGAAGAACGAACAGATGGCTTGCAGAGCAATTGGGTAAGACGGAGCATACTGTTTCTCGTTGGTGTCAAAACAAAACACAGCCAACAATTGCCATATTGGGACAAATCGCACAGATTCTGGATGTGGATGTAAGATTATTGATTAAATCAACAAAAGATTAAACCAATGGAAACTAATTTCTTTACGAATGAGAATCAAAATACACTTTTAGAGAAAATAGAAGGTGTATTCAAATATAAGAAAGTACATTTTTTTGATGTACTTGTTGGCTATTTCCGTGCTTCTGGTTACTTTAAGATTAGGAAGTTTATAGAGCAAACACCGAAGATAAGGTTTCTTGTAGGCATTAATGTTGATAAACTTACGGCTCAAGCTAACCAGCAAGGACTCCTGTTTAATCCAGATGAAGGGCAAGCACAAGAAGAATTATTTCATGAATTGAAAAAGAATATTCAAGAAGCTCGGTATGATAAGGATGTAGAGGAAGGGATGTGCCAATTTATAAAAGATATCATGTCAGGAAAAATAGAAATGCGCATTCATCCTAAACAAAATATCCATGCTAAACTTTATATATTTAGGGAAGAGATATATCATCCGCACGGATATGGCTCGGTCATTACAGGCTCAAGTAATTTGACTGATGCAGGACTTGAAAAGAATTTTGAGTTTAATGTTGAGTTGCGTTATGATGATGATATCCAATTTGCTACCGAAACATTCGAACGTTTGTGGAAAGAGTCTGTAGAGATAGACTTGACGCATATAGAAACGATAAAAAATGAGTCATACTTGAATCCTAACTTCACACCTTATGAAGTATATTTGAAGTTTTTATTGGAATATTTTGGGAAACGTATAGATTTCGATCCTAATTCCTTATCTGAGTTACCAAAAGGTTTTAAGAGACTATCTTATCAAGTTGATGCTGTAAATGATGGATTTTCCAAGATGATGAAACATAATGGTTTTTTCCTGTCTGATGTCGTCGGATTAGGAAAAACTGTTGTTGCGGCTTTAATTGCTAAGAAATTTTTCTATGCCAATGATTTCCCAGCATACCATTCTCATGTATTGGTCATCGTCCCACCTGCTTTACAAGAGAGTTGGGAGGAAACCCTGTCTAAATTCAAGGTAGATAATTACAGGATTGTTACAAATGGAAGTATAAGCAAAATAAAAGATGCGTCTCTCTACGACTTAATCATAGTTGATGAGGCCCATAAGTTCCGTACAGACACTGCTTCTATGTATAACGAACTGCAGAAGTTATGCAAGACTCCTTGCTGCCATCATCATGCGGATGGAACCTTATATAGTAAGAAGGTAATTCTCGTCTCAGCAACACCGTTGAACAATAAGCCAGAAGATATAGCCAATCTTGTATATCTGTTTCAGGACTCGAAAGATAGTACACTCGAGGAAGGAAACCTACAACGTTTCTTCAGAGAGCAGATAGACGCTTATAAGAAGGTAAAAGGAGAAAAAGACAGCAGAATCATAGCAATTAAAATTAGAGACATTTACGAGAAGATACGTGTAAAAGTTGTAGAACCATTGATGGTACGTCGCACCCGCACAGACCTTTTAGAGAATGAAGCATACAAGATTGATTTAGACACACAAGGTGTTGCATTCCCCAAGGTTCATCAGCCACAGCCACTATATTATAAATTAGATAAGCAGTTGAACGAACTTTATGACAAGACCATCAAGGTGTTGAGCGATGAGAAGGAGGGTCTGACTTATTTCAGATATCAAGCCATTAAATATCTTAATAAGGAAAAGAAAAAGAAATACAAAAAGGCCGATATGATTTCCATTCAGTTGGCAAAGATTATGAAAACCTTACTTGTGAAGCGATTAGATAGTAGTTTTTATGCTTTCAAACAATCACTAAAACGATACTATCAGTCAAACTGTGTCATGCTCAAGATGTTTGAAAATAGAAGGATTTATATTGCGCCTAAGCTAAAGGTTAATGAACTCCTAAGCGAAGGCAAAGAGGAGGAGTTGATAAAACTAATTGAACAATCCCCTTACAATGATTCCACAATAGATGTCTATACACCAGAAGACTTTGTCAAACCTATTTATTTAGATGGGTTGAAACACGATAATGCTGTATTGGAAGATTTGGTAACTGAATGGGATAAGATAAACTATGACCCCAAACTGGATGTATTTCTTGACAAACTAAAAAATCAATTGTTTGACAAGTCCATTAATCGTGAGGGGAAATTAGTAGTTTTCTCAGAAAGTAAAGAAACAACAGACTATCTATTGAAAGAGTTAGAAAAACAAGGATATGACAAGGTCTTATCGGTTGAAAGCAGCAACCGTACAGAAAAGATGCCTTTAGTAAGTGCAAACTTCGATGCAAATTATAAAGGATATAAGAAAGATAATTACAACATTGTGCTGACAACAGAAGTGCTAGCTGAAGGTGTCAACTTGCATCGAGCCAATGTGATCGTTAATTATGACACGCCATGGAACTCTACACGTCTAATGCAACGTATTGGGCGAGTGAACCGTATAGGGAGTACTGCAAAGGATGTTTATATTTACAATTTCTTCCCTACGAAAGAAGTAAATAATGATATAGAACTTGAAAACAAAGCCAAGATGAAGCTATTTGCTTTTCATGCTGCTTTAGGAGAGGATAGTCAAATATATTCAGAAGAGGAAAATCCAGAGAGTTTTGGCTTGTTTGATAAGAATCTTGAAGAAGAACGCGACGAGAAGTTAGGCTATCTGATGTGGTTAAGAAAGCAAAAGGAGGAGTATCCCGATTTGTTGAGAGCCATAGAGAAAATGCCTTTGCGTGCTCGGGTTGGTAGAATTGCTACTAATGCAGACCAATCAACATTGGTGTTTATTCGTAACGAAAAACGAGATGCTTTCACGCTTATCCATAAAGATGGAAGATTGGAAGAACTTACTTTTCTTGAGGCAGTTAAGATATTTAAGGCTGATGTTGACGAAAAAGCTATTCCGCTACATGAACTTCATTATTCCCAAGTAGGGAAAGCACTTAATTTCTTTTCGGAGAGAGCTGAGGCAGAAAAGGGGAATACGCTAAAAGTAAACCCAACACAAGGACCTAACGAGAAGAGAGCAATAGCCTATTTGGATAGCTTTCTTACGATTCCAAATATTGATGCGAAGGAGGCAGAGTTAATTCGACAAGCGAAGAGGGCGATTACGACGGGTCGGTTCCAACAGTTGCAACGAAAGGTGAACAAACTTAAAACTACAACAAAGAAAACCCCTGTTAAGCTGTCTGTTCTTCTTGAACAGATGATACAAATCCTGTCATCTTATCCTTTGGTAACAGGGCAAAACACGGTTCCTGTTAATGTTACGGTAGATGGGCAGCAACGGAGAGAATTGTTTAATCCTGAAGTTATCATTTCTGAAAGCTTCTGTTCTTGATGGAGTATGAATGAGACAAATCGTATAGAATACAAGCTATGGCTTACCCCTGATTTGGATATAGAGAAGGAAGTGATAGCTTTTCTGAACTACAAGGAAGGTGGCTACGTATATATAGGTGTAGATAAAGATGGAAATACAGTAGGAGTAGATGATGTAGATACTTGTATGTTACAGCTAAAGGATCGTATCAAAAATAATATCTCACCCTCAGTTATGGGGCTTTTTGATATATCAGAAGAAGAACGGAACGGCTGTCCAATTGTAAAGATAACGATTGCAAGTGGCATTGAGAAACCTTATTTCAAGTCCAAGTATGGTATGACTTCCAAAGGGACATTCATTCGGATAGGTACTTCTGCTGAGCCTATGCAGCAACAGCAAATTGACAGACTGTTTGCGATGCGGACACGAAACTCCATAGGAAAGATTATCTCTAACAGACAAGATTTATCTTTCGAACAACTTCGTATTTATTATGATGAGCGGGGCAAACGGCTTAACGATAACTTCAAACGTAGCTTGGAACTGTTGACAGAGAATGATAAGCTTAACTATGTTGCATATTTGTTAGCTGATGAGAATAACAACTCTATAAAACTTGCTAAATACTCAAGCCTTGACAGATGCGAACTAATAGAAAATAATGAATATGGATACTGTTCGTTAATTAAGGCAACAAAGAGTATCTTAGCAAAATTAGATATAGAGAATAAAGTCTTTGCAACTATCACACCTGCAGAACGCACAGAGTATCCTTTATGGGATAAGATAGCTTTGCGTGAAGCAGTTGTCAATGCCATTGTACATAATGACTATTCATTTGAGGTGCCACCCAAGTTTGAAATCTTTCCAGACCGCATTGAGATTACGTCAGCGGGACGGTTGCCAGAGTCGTTGAGTCGTGAAGAATTCTTTAATGGCATTTCCATTCCACGCAATAAAGAATTAATGCGTGTCTATAGAGACCTGGAGTTAGTAGAGTCTTTGGGATCTGGAGTTCCTCGCATACTCAGAGCCTATGGTGCAGAGTGCTTCGTCTTTACAGACAACTTTATACGTATTACTTTCCCAATCTCTAAGAAGTATCAACGACAGAATACAACTAATGAAGTGGAAGAGAGTGTACAAGTTAGTATGCAACTTAAGTTTTTGCTAATCAGCATAAATAAGCAGATGCTGTCTGTTGATGAGATACTGCAAGTGTATAAGCAAGTGTACAAGCTGGTGTATAAGTCGCACTGGTATTTTAAAAAGAAATTCATTCTCCCAGCTATGCAGCAAGGCTGGATAGAGATGCTATACTCCGATAAGCCCAATCACCCCCAACAAAAGTACAAACTTACGGAAAAGGGATTGCTATTACTTAATACTTTCATTCAACAAAGCGAACAAAAATAAAGAAGATATATGGATAAAGCTGAACTAAAAAATAAATTGAAAGAGAATTTCAATCTTGAAGCATGGAAAACCATTCTTGGGAGAATGTTTCATAAGATTGACTATCTTTCTATCCCAAACGCCATAGAAGACAAGTCTGTAAAAAGCGGCGGACAAATAGGAACGATACGTCTTGATGACAACCGTTCGTTGGCACTCTTTGTCATAGAAGTTGCCGACAATATTGACATTGCCCACAATAGAAAAGGACTACGCAATATAGCCATAAGATATATTGACCAAGACATCATCCATGGAATATTGGTTTTCTATTATTCAAGGAAACAGACTGACTATCGCCTCACCTTTGTTTCAAAGACTACTGCACTCAATGAGGCGGGAGAGTTTCAAACAAAAGAAACAGCCCCTAAACGCTACACATTCCTATTGGGCGGAAATGAACCATGTACTACCGCAGCCATCCGTTTATATGAATTAGTGAAGAAAGAGAACGTTCTGTTATCGGATGTTACCGATGCTTTCTCCGTAGAACGACTCAACAAGGACTTCTTCAAAGGGTATAAAGACCGCTATAAGAAGTTCTGTGATTTCCTTACAGGAAATGCAAAGGACAATCGCGACTATGTGAAAAAACTACTCGGTCGTCTCGTCTTCCTGCAATTTTTGCAGAAAAAAGGCTGGATGGGCGTACCTGCAAGTAGCAAAGCATGGGAAGGTGGTGACAAAGCATATATGCAAAAACTTGTTGAGCATTATAAGGACAACGACAGATTATTGAGCGATGTGCTGGAACTGCTTTTCTTCAATACGCTTAATGAAACCAGACCCGATGACATTGCCAATTCTCGTCTTGGCGACAATATCAAGATACCTTACCTAAATGGTGGTCTTTTCGACAAGGATGCTTTGGACAATAGGAATATTGCTTTTCCTTACTCCTATTTTTACGAACTGATGGAGTTCTTTTCAGAATACAATTTCACCATCGACGAAAACGATCCCGATGATGCAGAAGTGGGTATCGACCCAGAGATGTTGGGACATATCTTCGAGAACCTGTTGGAAGACAACAAGGACAAGGGAGCATTCTATACGCCAAAGGAAATAGTCCAGTATATGTGCCGTGAAACCATTGTGCAGTATCTGAAATCTCATGTTGCTGAACAATTATACTCGTCTGTCGAAACTCTGATTAAGCAGGGAGTTGTTGATGTGAAACTTCAAAACAAGACCAATGCCAATGAGGTATACAATCTGCTCAAAACTGTAAAGGTGTGCGACCCTGCCATTGGTTCCGGTGCCTTTCCTATGGGCGTACTCAATGTACTCTATCATGCCCGTATGCAGCTCTACGGTTTTCTGAAGTCCCCGGAAGATTTCTCTCATGCAAAGGTAAAACGCGACATTATACAGAATAACATCTTTGGAGTGGATATAGAGCAGGGTGCGGTAGATATAGCCCGCCTCCGCTTCTGGTTGGCTTTGGTGGTCGATGAAACGATTCCGCAGCCACTGCCTAACCTTGATTATAAGATAATGTGTGGGAATTCACTCACCTATCGGTATCCAATGGATATACAGATTGATGATGTGCTTGTGGAATATAATCAGAATGTTTCTGAAAATCAACAACTATCATTGGAATTATACAAGAGTATGGTCTATAAATATACAAATACTTCCGACCATACGCGAAAGGCTGAATTCAAAGCAATAATAGAAAAGGTTAAACAGACGTTTAAATATAAACTCACAGACAGAGAACTCTTAAAGATAAAAAGATTTAAAAAACAGTTAGCAGACTATGACTCTCCAATGTTGTTTGAATTATCAAAAGCAGAAAAGCAAAAAGTAAAAGTATTAAAGAAACAATTAAATACCATTCTCAAGAAGCAAACCGATATAGAGAATAGTAAAATTTATGAAAACGCTTTTGAGTGGCGATTTGAGTTCCCCGCTTTATTGGACGACATTGGTACCTTCACTGGATTTGACGTGATTATAGGAAATCCTCCTTACGGGGCAAAACTTACGACATTCGAAAAACAAATGTTCAAGGATAAATATGCCGATGTGCACATGCGAACGCCAGAAACATTTTGCTATTTCACTTCGCTTGCTTTTAACTTGTGTAAGCAGGAAAGGGCAGTTGTGTCTTATATTGTCCCCAACAACATCTTATTTCAAAAAGAGAATGAGAAAACTCGAAGGTTACTTGCCGAGGAACACACGTTAGTGCGCGCCATTAATCTTGGAGACAATACATTTGAAAATGCCGATGTTCCAACTTGTATTTTTGTGGCAAACACAGAGAAAACAGTTAATTATAATATTGCTTATTCCGATTATCGTCAATTTAATGTAAAGAACATTAAGTGGGATGAAAAGATTGAAGATATCAGTATTGAAAAGCAAAAATCCGTTCCAGCAATGGTTATAGGAATGTCAAATAGCGATATAAACATTTTAGATAGTATCAGGTCCCATGGAGTTACTATTGATGCAATAGCCGAAGAGATGGCAAGTGGTATTTCCACGGGTGGAGATAAGATTTTTAGAATTACACCAGACTGTATTTCTACTTTTAATATAGAACAAACAATTCTTAAGCCTTTGTTGGTGGGTAGTGAAATTTCTGAATATACAATAAGTAGCTCTATGGAACAACTCATATATACTACGAGAGAGACAGATATTTTACGTTATCCACATACACTTGAATATCTAAATAATTACCATGAAAAGTTAGCTTTACGCAGTGAGGTGAAATCTGGAGTCTTACCATGGTATTCATTGAATAGAAATCGCTATGAAAGGCTTTTTGTTGAGCCTAAAATCATCATGCGCCAGACTTCTGATAAAATTAGATGTGTTTATGATGAAAAAGGATATTTCGTTTTGGATAGCATTCTCATCTTTAAAAAAAACACAATGTTATTTTCCTATAAGTATATAGCTACAGTTCTTAATTCCTGTGTGACGGACTATATATATAAGAAACTGACTCAGGAAGAAGGGAGAACCTTTGCACAAGTAAAGCCAATCAATGTAAGGAAACTATACATACCAAAAGCAGAGAATAAGGAACAGGAATTACTGGAAACGCTCTATGATTATATGGCGTTTTTAAAAAATGTAGATTCTGCACAAGTAGATAAGGCTATTGGGAATGAATTCGTAGGAGAGTTTTTTCAACAGATTATAGACGGTTGTGTTTACGAACTTTTCTTCGGAGAACATATGCAGGAACGAGACATAAATATCATAGAGTATCTATTTGAGTATATTAAACCTTTTAATGACCTATCAGAAGAATCTATCATTACAACTATCAGCAAAGCATTTGATACTCTTTATAAATCAGATAATCCCGTGCGGACAAGACTTTCACTTTTCGTTTCACGGAGTCCGGAGATTCTGAAAATAATTATTCAACATTAATACTTAATATCCTAAAGATGGCTTCGATTTCTAAAATAACAATTAATGGATTTAAGGCTTTTCCAAAAGAATTTAATCTGAATCTTGATGGGAAAAACTTATTAATGTACGGTGAGAATGGAAGTGGCAAATCCTCTATCTATTATGCCTTACATGCACTGTTGCAAAGTCAATGTCATGATATTAAAAAGTATTTCAATAAAAACTCAGACGAGTGTATTGTAAATACCATGACTGCAACGCCGGTTCCAAAAGTTTCTGTGAAATTTGAAAATAGTGATATTACTTATAACATTTCTGAGAATGGTTACGAGGAGTCTATTCAACAACCAACTTCACCTATCAAGGATTTAAACGGTAAATGTGTGTTCATCAATCACAAGTTTCTTTTTAACTTCTTCAGTTTCAGAAATTCTCAATATATAGATTTGTTTCCTGTATTTATCAAGGATATTCTTCCGTTTACCCTAACAATGGATAAATCCAGATATATTTCTCAAATCTATGATGAAATTAATATTGGTATTCAGCGGAAAGGAAAAGGCAAACTAATTGCCTATGATTATAAGAATAAGATTAAGAAATTTAATAATGAAGTTAAATATATTATTGATTACATAAACACGAACGCACCACGAACTGCAACAAAAATATATAATGACTTTTTTAGAGATTCTGGAGCCCCAAATCTTAGAATAATATTGAATTATTTAGATAATAAAGATGAAATTATTCAAAATAATAATTCTTATTGGCTTCGTTTAGGGTATAGGTATGAAGAAGAAAAAATTGCAGGAAAATTGCAAAAAGTAAAAATCAGTAATAGATTGGAAATATTGAATCCTGTAATAACCTTGTCCATAGATGAAGACAAGGAAGATGGATTTTTTACCCCAATTGCTAAACCTCAAAGTTATTTTAATGAGGCTAAACTAACAGCAATCGTTCTCTCTATTCGCTTTTCATTATTAGATACAATTACTGCCCAAGATGGTCGTTTTCTAGCTCTTGATGATATGCTAATTAGTCTTGATATGAGTAATCGCATGAAAGTGATAGATTATTTACTTTCAGAATGTAACCAATACAAAATCTATCTTTTTACACATGATAGAGCTTTTTACAACTTTATATGGACCAAAATTTCAAAAAAGAAGTGTAATAATCAATGGCTTCACAAAAGGATTTATATACAGCATTCTGAGCCTGTTCTAATAGACGATGATGATGATTATATTTCTAAAGCAAAGAGGTTTTATCAGATACAAGATTATGAGACCTCTGCAATATACTTGAGAAAAAGTTTGGAAGAAACTATAGGCAATTTACTCCCATATGAATTAAAAACATCAGCGGGTGGTGGATTTTTGTCTTTAGAAACATTATGGCAAAAACTGATTAAATACTATTCAGACAATGGAAAAAGCATTGATAAAAATACACAAAAAGTATTTGATGATTCAAAGCTTCTGATCCTAAATCCTGCTGCACATTTCCAAAGATTATCAAATCCTATTTATAAAAAAGAATTGGAGATGACTTTTGATTTGCATACACAACTATCGCACATTGATAGGATAGAAAATATGCTCTGCATTGAAAAAGGAAAAATATTTAATTTTACTCATCCTACCAAACCCTATAAATGTGATTTTTCAATAGACAAAGATTTTATACTGGAGCAAGGAGATAGGCTTATTAATGTAATGCCCAAATGTAAAGATATACACTGGAACTATAATGGGATTATGTATTATGATTTTGAGAAAGGAGGAGAAAATCAGAATCATCCTTTAAAAACAGCAACTCCAAAATTGAATAAATTCATTGAAGGGCTCGAAAAGTTACCATTAGAGATTACTGAAGAAATATTTTGGGCAAATTGTAAAGTTGACAACACCCCATTAAAAGATTTTTTTGGTGGGGTTAATATAACCTCATTGATGTTGGCTTCTGCAAAAAATAGAAATACAAAACATTAATATTCCTGATAAGGTAGAATGATTTTCAGTTCAACATCTTCAAACAACAAATAGGATTATCCTTTCTGCCAAGTTTGGAGATGGGATGACTTAGTAGCTGAGTGATCGAAGAAAATAAATATTGGGAGAGGCAACTTTCTAATAAGGAGGATAATAAATGTTCCAAGAGATAAAGAAAAATATAAAAATGGCAGTATTATCTGAATACAAACTTATAATTTGTATTCTTGCAGTGTTGATTGTATTTTGGAAAATCATCAATACGCTAATATCCGAAAGCATTGTAAATATAACAGAGACTGTGGCTGATAATAATATGATAGTTGCTCTTATATTTTTCTTATGCCCGGTATTTATTGCATTTATAAGATTTGATTCTCTGAGAAGTGAAACTAAGATTTTTTCCCAAAGACATTTATGGGAATTTCTCTTGTTTGCAATTTACTCGTTTTTTAAGCGGTTGGGAAACTTTGACTTTTATTCCTATCTGGGAATTAGCTATTTCTCTTATTCATTTATAGGATTGTTTATTACAGAATTTGTATTATATTATTTTTATAGAAAGGATTTTCAAGTTCTTGCCAGCCTTCATAAAGCGCCACATCCTTTTTTCATAGATGCTCCCACCACAGATGATAGTTATGATAGGAAAATTTTTCTTAAAACGCTATTGGATAAAATCCTTTCAACATTCGATAACAGATATTTTGTAGAAAATCCCAATGCTTTCACAATATTGCTTAGTGAATCTTTTGGAATAGGGAAGACTTCTTTCTTGTTCCAAGCAAAAAAAGCCATTAGGGAGGAAGAATATAAGAATAAAATAATTTATGTAGAATTCAGACCTTGGCTTTGCGAAAAGCCAGAAACAATTATTACGGAATTTTTTTCAGTTCTGCATCAGGAACTTGACAAACATTTTGTCCTGCCAAAAGGAATGTTCTCTTCCTATCTATCCTTGCTTGTAGAAAATGCTCCAAACACGTATTATTCTTTCATGCTAAAATCATTACATAAGAAAAGATCCTTATCAGAAGAGCATGACAGAATAATGAAGTTCCTCAAACAGATAGATAGACCTATCCTTATCTCCATTGACGATGTAGATAGACTACACGATGATGAGGTAAAGGTGGTGCTAAATCTTATAAGAGACACGGCTGACTTCCCTAACCTTTTCTATATAGTTGCTGCTGATAAAAAGAATCTGTGCCTGTCAATGGAACGTTTGGGTATAAAAGCCCCAGAGAGATTTCTGAAAAAGTTTATCAATTTTGAATGTCTTTTCCCTGCAAACGATGCTGTATTAAAACAGTTGTTCCGAGAAAAATTAGACAGCGTTTTAAGGGAATATAGTTGTACAGGTTCTAAAGACCTTATAATAAACAGTATCCTTGAAATTGATAATATAATAGATGCTTTTGAAACTCCAAGAGATATTGTGAGATTCCTCAATATCTTTACATTTGCTATGGATTGTATAGAAAGAAATGAGATAATGAATGAAATTAACGTTGCAGATCTATTTGCCATATCACTTATACAATATTTGGAGGTAGAGTTATATAAGATACTTAGAGATGATGATGGTTTGCTTTTATCATACGATGACTCGACAAAATCGTTAAGTATATCGTCATCATACAAATCTGTATTTGATCACCCTTTATTGTCAAAAATAGATGAAAAAACTAATGAAAAAGAACCTCATACTGTAATATCAGACACAAATGATGTTGTTGCAGATGTATCAGCTAAAAAACAAATAGTACATCAGTATGTGGTATGTTTTTTGTTTGATCAGCAAAGAAAAGACATCAACGGTTATTCAATACGTTATGTGGATTCTTATTTCAGATATTTTGCTTTTACAAAGAAACAAACTCAAATATCAGGAGCCAAAGTCCGTACTATATTCTCTTCCGCACATGAAGAATTACATAAAATAGAGATTAAAGACATCATACTGCATGGTCAAGAAAGTTCTTTTATACATAATATAAATAAATGGTATCATACATTTGATGATTCTAAAATAGAAATCCTTAAAAAACTTTCCACTTTTGTTGCCTTGCTATGCGAATTAAAACCTGAAGTTGTCAGTGCTGATAAACCTCAGCAAAGAGCTCTAATAATAGAATCTTTTATAGAAGTCTATGATATTCACAGGCTTTTGGCGCATATATATTTTAATCAGCTTAAATCTTACCCTTCAGCTATTTTAAGTCAGGAAGAAACAGGAAAAAGATATGAAGAAGACAGAAATGACTTTGATAAATATATTAAAACTCGTAAATATGAAGTAAATTTTATTTCGCTGGTTCTCAAAAAAATCAGTATCAATAAAGAATATTCGTTACTTGGTGATGACAATATAGAAAGATGGTCAAGGCAGATTGTTGATAATTACATATTAGAATTGAAAAAGTATGATAAAGAACATACTTTCTCCAGAAATAATCTTTATACTATCAGCCACGTGGCTGTATTAGACACTTATTATTGGATAGACAGCTTTAAAGATTATATTAAGGAATCCCCATATTTTATGGACTGGATAGCAAGAGTTGCATCCTATGAAAATAATATGTGTGATTGGAATGAGTTATTAAGACAACAACTTAATTTCCCACA
Source organism: Prevotella sp. ICM33 (assembly GCF_000517825.1). Lineage (NCBI taxonomy): Bacteria > Pseudomonadati > Bacteroidota > Bacteroidia > Bacteroidales > Prevotellaceae > Prevotella > Prevotella sp. ICM33. The sequence continues at coordinate 127,716 of NZ_JACD01000001.1, read as the reverse complement.
TTGGCAAAATCATGAAATTTGGAAACAAATCATTACTAATAGTAATTATAAAGAAACCCCTGTTTTAACGGATCTAATGGAAATATTAAATAAAGACTTAAAGTCACTGAATAAATCTACGCATCCATATCTTGATTTTGTTGAAAGCTATTGGAAGAATAATGATATATATAAATAAGATAGATGCAGAAAGCATTTTATACCCTCTATTTCTATCTACAATAGTAATACTATACTATATTGTTTCTATAATGTTCTTCCAGCAGGCTTTCCAAATCCGACTCCTTATAAAGTATCTTCCCTGCAAACTGCGTATAGGGAATAATCCTCCTGTCCCGATAGTCCTGTAAGGTGCGTGGGCTGATATACAGCCTCTCGCACACCTCCTTGCCCGTTAGGAAATGCTCATCGCCAAAGAGTGGCTTGTGTGTCTGTGCCACTTCCTTAATTCTCTTGCTTACTCCGCTGATAGCGGACAGTACCACCTGCATATCGTCAGCCTCCATATTCAAGTCTCTTACCTGTTCCATATTCTTCATGTTTATTTGTTGAATTTATTTTTCTCCGCTTTCGATTTCTTTATTTTGGTTTGGAGCAACCTCTCCACGTCCTCACGCTTGTAATAGCACTTATGTCCTACTTGGGCAAAGGGCAGCACACCCGTATCCCGATAATGCTGCAAGGTGCGCTTACTGATGTTAAGCAACTTACACACATCACCATTGTGCAGCCAATCGGTGTGCCTGCTCTGTTCCCCGAATGCCTTGTGGCAGGTCTCGGCAAGACTGAGTATCTCGTTCCTTAGCTTTGCCCATGTAGAGTCTGTAATGATAAAATACCCCATAGTTCTATTATTGTTTTGTTTGTAATTTCTTATTGTTTTGCGTCTTACCGCACGTTTCTGCTTGCAAAAGTAGGATGTGTTTTCCATACCTCAAAGCAGCAGGGAACAGCAGGGAAATATAGGGAACTTGAGGGAAAAGACAACATATCTTATCGGTTGCCTTTTTCGCATTATTCTTTGATTTCTTCTTTCACCGTTTATCCTATATGAAGGATAATCCCAATCGGCGCAAAATACAGCAAACATAGGCAATACACACATTTCTGTCTTTGGCTGTAGCTATCATTCCCAACTCTGTTTTCTACAAAAATCCCATTTTCTTGCCCTGCCACGACAAAATATACATGTGAACTTTATAGCAGACAGACGCAACATTATGCAAGCACTCTCCGAATGCTTGGAACTTATCCGTTCTCTTAATAACTTCGTTCTTGGAAACAAAACCAAGCATATAATGAAGAAGAATGCAGATAAAGGCAATTCTGTGGGCGAAAATAATACGCCCAAGCAAAGGAAGACTTCCTCCAAAAATGGTGAGATAGAAACCTATCTCTCCTCCTATTATGAGTTCAGATACAACACGGTGTTGGGTAGAACCGAATACAGGGGCAAGAACGATGCTCACTTCTCAAAAGTGGGGCGCTATGAAATCAACACGCTCCGCAGGGAACTTGACAACGATGTGGGGATTATCACATCTTCCGACAACCTCTATTCAATTATTGAGAGCAGCTTCTCTCCACGTGTCAATCCCATACAGGAGTATTTCAAAAGGTTACCATTGGTGGATGTAAGCAGCAGTTCTCCCTTTTCACTGAAAGCCATTCCCCACTTGGCAAGTTGCGTAGTCGTGCGCAACTCTGACAAGTGGTTACAATATCTCACCAAGTGGCTCGTGGCAGTGGTCGCCAATGCAATGGACGACCGTGAGTGCCGTAACCACACCTGCCTTGTGTTGACGGGCGAGCAGGGCAAGTTCAAGACCACGTTCCTTGACTTGCTCTGCCCACCTGCCCTGCATGGTTACAGCTACACGGGCAAGATATATCCGCAGGAGAAGGACACGCTTACCTATATCGGGCAGAACCTCATCGTAAACATCGACGACCAACTTAAAGCCCTCAACAAGCGTGACGAGAACGAACTGAAGAATCTCATCACCTGTCCGATGGTCAAGTACCGTATGCCCTACGATAAGTATGTGGAGGAACACCCACATTTGGCGAGTTTCGTTGCATCGGTAAATGGTAACGATTTCCTTACCGACCCCACAGGCAGCAGATGGTTTCTGCCCTTTGAAGTGCTTTCCATAGATATTGAGAGAGCAAAGGCTGTTTCTATGGATAATGTCTATGCGGAAGCCAAAGTCCTGTTAAAGTCAGGTTTTCGCTATTGGTTTGATGATGATGAGATTGCCGAACTATACAGAGAGAGTGAGGACTTTCAAGTACAAACTGCAGAGATGGAGCTTTTGTTGCGTTGTTTTGAAAAGCCAACGGAGGATGAAAGTTATTCGTTAATGACCACTACGGAGATACTCACTTATTTGGGTATTTATACCCACCAGCCACTTGTTGCCAAGCGGATGGGCGAAGCCTTGAAGAAAGCAGGATACATAAAGGTGAGCAAACGAAGAAACGGTGGTAGCCCCATCTATGTCTACAAGATTAGGAAAATCTTGCCATGCCCGCTCCTTAAAACTTGTAGTAGCCAAATGTAGTAGAATGTGTAGTATTGTCTTATACTAAAAAGTAACACTGATTATCAATCACTTATCACAAAATAGTATGTAGTAAGAAGAAAGATGAAAAAGTTTGGAGGGGAAAAAGTTAGAAAAAGGGAAATTCATTCAAATGCAATCAAATATAATTCAGACAATCGATTATAACTCAATCACTTAAATTATTCAAGCAATGAAAGAAGAAGATTTATCACTCATCAAGCGATACTCCATCGTGGAGTATCTTGAAAGGAAAGGTATCAAGCCTGTACGTAGGACACCTTCCTATGCGCTGTACCGCTCACCACTCAGAGAGGAAATGCATCCGAGTTTAAAGGTGGACACACAGAAGAACCTCTGGATAGACTATGCCGAAGGACGGGGCGGAAGCATCATCGACCTCTGTATGCGCTTGGAAGGCTGCACGCTATCGGAAGCCATCCGTCGTTTGGGACAGAACGCTCCCGTTAATGACACATATAGTTTTCTAAATGACTTCGCACCAAACAACACCCAGCCTGTGATGGCTGTAAATGGAGCAAGGAGACTGATAGAAATATCAGACACTCTGCCACCACATTTTCAGGAGTACCTTACAAAGGTGCGTTGCATCAACTTGGAAAAGGCTATGCCTTTCCTCAAATGTATCAGCTATGAGGTAAGGGGCAGGCGCTATCAAGCCATTGGCTTTTCCAATCTCTCTGGCGGCTATGAGCTTCGGGACGACAAGACGTTCAAGGGAACGATAGCCCCGAAGGACATTACTCCGATATTCACGGATAGAGCGGAGCCAGTATGTATCTTTGAAGGCTTCATGGACTTCCTATCCTTCCTTTCAATGAAAGAAGAGATTACCAACCACTGCCTTGTGATGAACTCCGTGAGCAACGTGGCAAGGACTATCCGTTATTTGAATGACCGACACCTCACCCATATCCGTGCCTTCCTTGACAATGACGAAGCAGGACGGATGGCTGTTCAAGATTTCATAAAGGCAGGCTTCCATGTTGAGGACATGAACATACATTACAAAGACTTCAAGGATCTCAACGAATATCATGTCAGCCGTGTCCGTGAGCAGCAGAAACGGAAAGCGCAGAAACAGACACACATATCAATTACAGGACAAAACAAGAAATCAAAACAAGTCAAACTTAAAATGAAATAGAAATGGAAAAGGAAACTATGATGAGCGACAAAGACCTTTCATGGTTCTTGGGTGTGGAAGATGAAACAGAGAACGAATCTACTTCACAAGAAGCGACTGCAGTTCCTGAAAGAGAAAGCCCAACAAACAAGCAGGATACAGAGAATACCATGCACTCCGAGCCTGCACGGAATGCTGAGAGTGCAACTGTTCAAAGACGTATCAGTGCCAAGATGAGAAAGAAAACACTCGAAGCCTACAAGCAAGCCTATCTTGTGCCGACCAAGTTAAACAACCGTAAGGCTGTCTATCTGAGTAGGGAGACACAGGAGCGTGCCGACTTTATTGTGCGTAGGTTAGGCGACAGGGGTAGCAACCTTTCAAGCTTCGTTGAGAACATCGTGCGTCAGCATCTGGAGGAATATGGTGAGGACATAGAGAAATGGAGAAGACTGTAATCCGTAAGAAAAGGTAGACGGTTTTCTGGAAAAGGGTCTACCTTTTCTTCTTCGGCTTAGTTCTCTATGAGAATGCCACGAATGCAGTTAGTCATAGAATGCATGGCATTCATTTTTAAGCTATAAAACGTTTTAAGCGTAAATGGTTTGTTCGGTAGCATTGCAAGACGTCAGTTTGTTCCCACAAACTGCTCTTGCTCCCCTCGTCAGACTGTCGAGGAGATTAGACCGTAATCACTACGTTCTCATCGGTCAGCATTCAAGAATTAAGAGACAATGAATCATCTATAATGATTAACTTTCAAAGAAGCTTATATGAACAGATATAATAAAAAGATTGCCCGATGGCAGCAACAGAATAAGGAAGAGCAGAAGATGAACAAGACAGAGTTCATCAAGGTAAGATGCACCTCAGAAGAAAAGCAGCGTATCAAATCAAAGGCGGAAAGTGCGGGGCGTAAGTTCTCTGATTACTGCCGTGAGATACTCCTAAATCGAGAGGTGGCAGCCGTCCCCAAGATGACCGAAAATGAAAGGGAAGCCATTGCCATACTTCAGCATACAGGAAGGTTCTACGGGCAGATTTCTAACCTCATCAAAGTAAAAGATGAGAGATGGGTACATATTACACAGAACCTTTCGCTATGTGCCAAAGAGGCATTTAAGCGATTTTACGACCCCCATTTTCGTGTGGACGATGAGGTATATAAGGTCTTAAATATGAGAAGAGATGATAGGAAAATGTAAGGCAATAGCGCACGGTAGTACGGCTCTGGACTATATTTTCAGAGAGGGCAAACTCGGCTATCGGCTTGCTTTCCACAATCTTTGCAGCAGGGAGCCAAAGACAATCTATGAGGAAATGAAAGTGGTCAGTGACTACAACAGCCGTTGCAGGAACAAGTTTCTCCGCATCGAAATCGGTATCGCACCACAAGACGAAAGAAAGCTACCTGTGTCAGAGCTTATGGGAATAGCCCATTTGTTTGCCAAGCGAATGGGACTTGACAACCACCAATGGGTGGCGGTAACGCACAAGGACACCGACAACAGACATATTCACATTATTGCCAACCGCATCAGCCTGTTTGGAGAAGTCTATGATACCACTTTTGTGAGCAACAGGGCTGCAAGGGTGGCAGAGGAAATCAGCAGGGAGAAAGGCTTGACCATTGCAAAAGAGGTCAAGGCAGAAAGGAAACACCAAAAGGAAAAATCTAACCCAACGAGAGAGCAAACAAAGAAAGAGGTGCAACAAATCTGTTATGCTCAGCTTGACAAGTACAAAGGAACAGGTGTCACGGGGCATTCCATGTTCCTTTATGAATTGAACAAAAACGGCATTACCATAGAGTGTATGAAGAACAAGCAAGATAAGGTATATGGCTTGAAGTTCTCATACGGAGGACTATCATTCAAGGCTTCCGAAATCGGCAGGGAGTTCGGTTATCGTTCCCTGCAGAAGAACTTTGAAGCAGCCAACAAGGAAAAGCAGAAGAAACCACACCAAACGATACAAGAGCCAATAGAAAAGAAAGAACAACTTGATACAGGTTACCAACTTGTACCTCCAAGCCGTTCCTCAATTTCACGAGACAATGACACCCCACGAGTGCAAGATTCCATTGGTGCAGTGGCAGACACCATTGTTGGCGCAGCCGACGAACTGATGGAAGGATTGGGCGATTTGATTACACCATCCGCACAGGGCAATGACTATGCCGAAGCTGCGTGGCAGCGCAGACTCAGAAATCAAGCCAACAGAAAAAAGAGAGGAAGAAGGATATAAAAAAATACATATAAAACTTTCTTGTTGGCACACTATTTGCTTCTTAATAATAAGAATTTATTAACTATTAATTTAAACTATATGAAAAAATTTTACAATGTGTTATTAACCTATGATGTAGATAACAAGCATACCGAAATTAGAAAGAAATTAATTGATGAGTATGATTTTGAGGAAATAATCATAGGTGATGATAGAACGAGGTGCAATTTGCCAAATACGACTTTATTAAAGAGGAATACAACTAAAGAAAATGTCTTCAGAATAATTAAAGACGTGTGCAAGATGCTTAACGTAAAATTAGAAAGAGTTATTTCTACAGAATGTTCAAACTGGATAGCATTAAAAGGTGAAAGGTTGTAGATTTGTAAAGAGCCAAGATTGTAAGTCCAACCATTTGTTTTATCCAAGTTGGTAGAATTATGTGGATTTTTCATCAAGAACGCTTGTTATTCGGTAACAAAGTCTTATCTTTGCAGACAGAATAACAAGCGTTCTTTATTAGGCAGAAAACGGCGATTTAAAGTAGCTCGCTCGTTTCCTAATCGTTACCTGTTTAGTTATACAAACAAGGTAACTTCTTTATTTTCAGTTAGATACATTTTTATAATTATCTTACCATGCAAAAGGTGCCCTTTAAGACCCTTATTAACGCCCTTTTGAAGTCTAATTAAGCACCTTTTCTTATACCGTTTTATAACTAATTGATTTACTGTTGGTTGCAAACCTGCTTCTTGTATGTGTTTTTGCCATTATTTACAGATGTTTTAATTGAAATTATGTAATGATTTTTCAAATCCTTATCTACATGTTTTCGAAGTCTTAAAATGAAAAGGTTTTCAATGAAATTGGATGATAATAGGGTGGATAGATTCCTTTGATGTATGTGAGTCTATAAGCTTTTTGATTGCTGTGAGGCTAATAAGGTTAATCAGACAGATAAGCCTAATAAAAGTCAGAAATGTAGTTTTTCTTGTCAATTTAGGAATAACTCTTGCAGGTTTCAATATTTTCAATTTACTTTGTATGCAAAACAATAAACCTAAACTGTTGAAGACAATTCTCACAATAACAGGTTCAGATAGCACTGGTGGCTCTGGTGTGCAGGCTGATATCAGAACGATAGCAACCTTAGGAGGCTATGCTGTGTCGGCTGTAACGTCTGTCACGGTGCAGAATACCTTGGGTATTCAGGCTTTCTATGACCTTCCTGCGGAGATTGTTAGAGGACAGATTGAGGCGATTATCAATGATATGCAGCCTGACACGGTAAAGGTGGGAATGATTAGAACCATAGAGACCTTGGCTGTCGTGGTGGATGCACTGTTGAAGTATCGTCCTCACCATATTATATATGACCCAATTGTGACGGCAAGTAATGGTGACAGATTGATGACAGATGACGTGATAACACAGATACGTTGTCGTTTGCTGCCACTTTGTTCGCTTGTCATTCTGCGAGAAGGAGAGGCTGAAAGAATCTTTGATTGTTCTTCGTTGAAAGGAGAAGGACGTCGAACTGTACGCTCATTTGTGTTGGACGACCCTTTACAGCATGGTCTTGCCAATAGTTTTTCATCAGCACTTGCAGTCTATCTTAGCCAAGACGAGCCGATGGATGAAGCGTTACAACATGCTCGGGAGTATGTCAGAACGCTTGTAGCAAGGAAGAGTGATATCAGTGGACGGAGTAGTCAGCTGTATAATGAATTCTTAGAAGCTGTTCAGTTGCATTATCATACGAATCGTGATGTTGCTTTTTATGCTGACTGCCTGAATGTTTCTCCACGTTATCTGTCGCAGGTGGCGCATAGAATATCTGGTAAATCTCCCAAATGTATCATTGATCATACACTGGCAGAGGCACTTGCCTGTCAGCTTCGAACGACACAGAAGACCATTCAAGAGATTGCATATGAGCATGGTTTTGCCTCACAAGCTCAGTTTTCTAAGTTCTTTAAGAAGCAGATGGGACTGACTCCGAGTGAGTGGCGAAGGTCGTAGGGGGACCTCCCCCAGCCCCTCCAAAGGAGGGGAGAGCCTAACGGGATAAAGTAGGGGACAACTCTATAAGTCCTTAAGGTTGTAACATCAAGTAGGGGAGAGTCTAACGGGATGAAGTAGGGGGCAACATGTTGGCTTTTAAAGCTCATAAATCCGTGTGTTGTTCTTACACTTTTCTCATCGTTTTAAAAGGAATTTCTAATATTAACTAACACATATAACATCTTTATGTACACTCATTCGTGAGTGAAACATGGTAGAAATCTAAAAAATTAAAGTAATATGGCAAATAGACAAGAACTAAACCGCAACCTCGCTCAGATGTTAAAGGGCGGTGTAATCATGGACGTAACAACACCAGAGCAGGCGCGTATCGCTGAGGCTGCAGGTGCTTGTGCAGTAATGGCATTGGAACGTATCCCAGCTGATATTCGTGCTGCTGGTGGCGTTTCGCGTATGAGTGACCCAAAGATGATTAAAGGTATTCAGGAGGCTGTGACGATTCCTGTAATGGCAAAGTGCCGTATTGGTCATATCGCTGAGGCTCAGATTCTGCAGGCAATTGAGATTGATTACATTGATGAAAGTGAAGTTCTATCTCCTGCTGATAATATCTATCATATTGACAAAACACAATTTGAGGTGCCATTCGTTTGTGGTGCACGTAATTTGAGTGAAGCATTGCGCCGTATTGCAGAGGGTGCAACGATGATTCGTACAAAGGGTGAGCCTGGTACAGGTGATGTTGTGCAGGCTGTTAGCCATATGCGTTTGATGCAGAGTCAGATTCGTGAACTTGTTAGTAAGCGTGAGGACGAACTCTTTGAGGCGGCTAAGCAGTTGCAGGCTCCATACGACCTCGTGAAGTATGTACATGAGAATGGTAAGCTTCCTGTAGTGAATTTCGCTGCGGGTGGTGTGGCAACTCCTGCTGATGCTGCATTGATGATGCAGTTAGGTGCTGAGGGTGTGTTCGTTGGTTCTGGTATCTTCAAGAGTGGTGACCCAGCTAAGCGTGCTGCAGCTATCGTTAAGGCAGTTACAAACTATAATAACCCTAAGGAGTTGGCTGCATTGTCAGAAGACTTGGGTGAGGCTATGGTTGGTATCAACGAGCATGAAATTGAAGTGCTCATGGCTGAGCGTGGACAATGAGAATTGCCGTTCTTGCCCTGCAGGGAGCGTTCTTAGAGCATGAAATGATGCTCCGTAAGCTGGGAGTTGATTGCTTTGAGGTGCGCCGATTGGAGGATTGGCAACAGGAGAAGGATGGTTTGATAATCCCTGGTGGTGAGAGTACCACTCAAGGAAAGCTCCTTCGTGACCTTGGTTTGCTTGATCCTATCCGCGAAGCTATCGAAGCAGGATTGCCAGTCTTTGGTACTTGTGCGGGTTTGATACTCCTTGCTCGTGAGGTAGAGGGGAATAGTTCGTCTGCACCAGTTCCTCCTCGATTGGGTACAATGCGTATGACTGCTGCTCGTAACGCCTATGGTCGTCAGTTGGGTAGTTTCCATACGGAGGCTTCTTTTAAGGGAATTGAAGGCGATATCCCAATGACTTTCATCCGTGCACCTTATATAAAAGAGTCTGCTGAAGAGGTAGAAATCCTTTCAGAGGTTGAGGAACATATTGTAGCTGCTCGCCAAGGAAACCAACTTGTTACTGCCTTTCATCCTGAATTGGATAGTGATATGCGTGTGCATGAATACTTCTTGGGAATGGTGAAAGGTAGATGATACCTTAAAGGAAAGTACAACTAAATAATGAATATAGGCTGTTACAGATGCTCATTGGCACCTGTAGCAGCCTATATATGTTTTTGTTATCTTCTAAAGAGTTAAGTTCTGTAAGCCAGTATTTACCGATAAAATGTTTGTGATATCAGACTTAAAGACATAAAAAAAGGACTACCGCTGTAGTCCAACCTTTGTTAACCTTAAATCTAATACTATGAAAAACACGTTGCAAAGATAAAGAGTATTTTTTATATTTGCAACTTTTCCAATGTCTTTTTTTAGCATATGATGTATTATTGATTTATATCAAGTAGTTTATATGACAAAATGATAGTTTAACCTCTAATGACCGATTTTGGTTAATGGTTTCGCCAGAGCCGAGATAGTTGACATTACCAGTTCATTACTTGTTTGGCAACAGCGGATGTAATGTAAAGAGGATTTATATAAAGAAAGTTGAATATAACCTGAAAGAAAGACTAAAGTCTGAAAGAAAAGTTGAAATATAGCTTATAAAAAAGCATTTTTATCCGTTAAAACTTTGTTATGTCATTTTTTAAGCCTATCTTTGCAAAAAATAAAAGGATTAAGACGTTTAAGGATATGGGATTCCGACATTCAGTGAGATTGATGTTGGAATTCTATCTTTTTTATGTCTATTGAAAAACGATTAATTTTTAAAACAAGATATTATGGCTTATATGTCACAGGAAGGTTACGACAAACTCGTAGCCGATTTGCAGTATTTAGAATCTGTTGAACGTCCCAAGGCATCTGCTGCTATTGCCGAAGCTGCCGATAAGGGTGACTTGAGTGAGAATTCTGAGTATGATGCTGCTAAGGAGGCACAGCGTCATCTTGAAGCACGTATTGCTGAATTGAAGATGACCGTGGCACAAGCAAAGATTGTTGATGTGTCACGTTTGAGCACTGATGCCGTACAGATTATGTCTACTGTTGAGATGACAAACGTAAAGACAAATGCTAAGATGAAGTATACGATTGTTAGTGAGACAGAGGCTAACCTGAAGCAGAATAAGATTTCAATCAAGACTCCTATTGCACAGGGCTTGTTGAATAAGAAGGTGGGCGATGAGGTTGAAATCACTATCCCTCGTGGTACTATCACTCTGCGCATTGACAAGATCTCAATTGATGCATAACAATAAAACAAGGAGGTTTGTATGACAATATTCAGTAAGATTGCAGCGGGTGAGATTCCAAGCTACAAGTGTGCAGAGAACGAACAGTTCTATGCCTTTCTCGACATTGATCCAGTAACAAAGGGACATACACTTGTCATTCCTCGTAAGGAGGTTGATTACATCTTTGATATGGAAGATGAGGAACTTGCTGCCTTTGAGGTTTTTGCAAAGAAGGTTGCACGTGCTATAAAGACGGTCTTCCCATGTAAGAAGGTAGCACAGGTCGTCTTGGGATTAGAGGTTAATCATGCACATATTCATCTCTTGCCAATGAACAGTGAGGCTGATGTTGATTTCAAGCATCACGTACAGGTTGATGCTGAGGAGCAGAAGGAGATTGCTGCAAAGATTTTCAAGGCTTTCCAGGAATTGGATTAAGTGATAGGTTCTGAAACAGAAAACGAACAGAGCGGAGATATATCATAAGGAATATATCTCCGTTTTTGCTTATAAAGAATCTCTATGAAGGAAACGAAAGATGATAATTGGTCAGATTGGTTGATTAATGACAAGCTCCGCTGGGAGAGATTTGGCTTGTTTGGTTGGAAAGAACGGTAAGCATGTGGACTGGGATTGTATTGGGTAGTCTTTTGTTCATTGCTATCCTTGTTGTAGCTTTCTTGATTCTAAAGACGGGCAATAAACTTTATAGCTATACCTTAATGCCTTTCAGTGAATTGCCTATTAATCATACGGTGTTTTGTATTATTTTGGATGCCATCCTAAGTTTAATAATCATTGTCTCAAAGAAGCGTTGGAGAAGAGGGAATAATCGTGTGACTATGTTCTTCTTACTCATGTTTTTCAATCCTGTCTTATGTTATTTCTTATTTGGTTTCGTTTCTTTTGCTATTCTGTACCCCAACTCTAATTATGGTGACAAAGAGATAATAACGCAGAGGGCTATATTCACAGGAAAAGTTTCTATGGTGGCAAATGCCGGAAGTTTTGTTTGTTATAACTTTTATCTTCCACAGATAAAGCGAGAGATAGTATTCACGAATGGTTTTTCTTATGATTGGAAACAAAATAGCCCTTGTACTATCTATTTACATAAAGGTTATTTTGGATTGTATGTAGCAGATAGTGTGGTGTATAAAGAAGGCTCATTCTCATCAACAACACTTGTTGCAGAATGATCTATTTCCTATCAATGAACAGCGTCGCTGATGTTAATATCAAATATCATGTACAATTTGAGGGGTAGAAAGAGATTGTTGTAAAGATTTTCAAATCTTAGTAAGAGTAGTATTAAATTATAAAAAATATTATTGAATGGAGATATATTGTGACGTGTATATCACCGTTTGCCGGTTATACGAATGTTTATGAAGAATATACGGGATGATAGATGGACTGATTGGCTAATTGACGAAGAGCATCGTTGGGAAAATATAGATAGGGTCAAGCCGGCAAGGTGGATTCTTGGTATATTGTTTTTGTTACTGTTTTATCTGATAATAGGCTTAATCTTTGCAGGGCTTTCCATGTTAATTCTGCATGCCGTTGATCTCGAAACGATAGGAAGTAACACAATTCTGCCTTTTTCCTTTTTATATAGTGATGACAAGTATCTGTTTCCGTGTATTGATCTTGTCCTTAGTCTTGCTACAGTGATATATAAGTGTAGGAAGGATAACACAGGGGAGAGAGTTCTTTTTTTCTTTATTTTTATGCTTATCTATTCTTTTCTTATACTATCAATGGTAGCTGTGACTACTCCTGTAATCTGCTATGTGAATCGAAATTTTGGTGAAAAAGAGGTAGTGCAAAGGGATGCTGTTGTAAAAGAGTATCTTGGTATATCAATGCGAAAGGGAACGAAATTGTTTTATCGTATAAAGATACTTGGGACAAATGAAGAATTTGTTTTTTGCACATCTGATGATATTGAATCCTCAAAGAATACTCCTGGCTTACTTTATATGCATAAAGGATGGTTCGGAATGTATGCTGTGGATAGTTTAAGAATTAGTTCTGACAATAGGTCAGAAGTCTTTGTTATCGATCAATATAAATATATGAAGTAGTTAGAAGGTAGCAGCAAGATTTTATATACGGTTGTGATTTTATCAAACAGGGATATACTGTCATAGCATATCCCTGTCTTTATATATGGAAGAATCATTTAACAAAGTAGTTCCCCATTTTATCCAATTTGTAGCTCCCCTCCTTTGGAGGGGTTGGGGGAGGTTTTTATTTATACAAACTCATCCCCCTTCTTTATCTGTACTTCATTCACATATTTCCTTACCAATGCAGAAGAATCTTCTTTCTTACAGATAAGTAATACATTGTCCTTTTCTGCAATGATATAGCCATCAAGTCCGTTGATAACACCTAATTTACCTTTAGAAAGCTTTATAATATTATTAGCTGCATCTTCAAGGATAACATCCGAGTCAATGATAACATTATCGCCATCTCGCTTGCTTAGAGACTCATAAACACCATGCCACGTTCCAAGGTCTGCCCAACCAAAGTCGCACCTCATCACATAGACATTCTCCGACTTCTCTAAGATACCATAATCTAATGAAATGTTAGGATAGCGTGGGAAATTATCATGTATGAAAGCCTCTTCATCCTCTATCGTTGTTATCTTACTGCTCATTTCACCTTCACGCAAAACAGAAGGAAGGAAGCCATAGAGACATTGACGAAGGTAGTTTGTGTTAGAGAGGAAGAGACCTGTATTCCAACACCATTCCTTACTATCCATGAACATTTGTGCAAATTCTCGATCTGGCTTTTCGGTAAAGGCTTGCACCTTATATATATCGCCATTACCAGTGTAGACGCCCTTCTGAATATATCCGTATCCAGGTTCTGGTCGGGTAGGGCTAACCCCCATCGTCAGTATAGCATCATTCTTCTCAACAAACGATAATCCCTCTTTGATATTACGAAAGAAAGCATCATCATTAACAATATTATGATCAGAAGGTGATATAATGATGTTCGCTTTGGGATCAAACATCATAATACGATGCACTGCCCATGCAACACTTGGCGCAGTGTTTCTGTGGATTGGTTCAGCCATGATATGGTCGGCTGCCACTTCAGGCAACTGCTCTCTGACAAGGTCAAGATAATCACAGCTGGTATTAATATAAATGTTCTCTTTTGGAAGAATATTTGCAAAGCGGTCAAATGTTTGTTGAAGCTGAGTACGACCCACGCCAAAGAAATCTATAAATTGCTTTGGATGCTTATCTCTACTGCAAGGCCATAGTCTTCGTCCCTTGCCACCGGCAAGAATTACGCAATAGTTGTTCTGTTTCGTAGTCATTATCTATTTAAGCTAACCGAATTTGTTTCTCCAAAGATACCTTTTATAACTCATACCTCCAAATCTTTTATTGTAAAATACTACAAATATGCATTATTCAAAGTATTGTCATTAAATAATTCCTCAAAAATTTGCCAAATCCAGATTTTCTCTCTACCTTTGCACCCGTTGTTCAAACAACAGCCATGCCCAGATGGCGGAATAGGTAGACGCGCTGGTCTCAAACACCAGTGGGGCAACCCATCCCGGTTCGAGCCCGGGTCTGGGTACTATAAATCCCTTGTGAATCGATGATTTGCAAGGGATTTTTCTTTGTAGGGGTACTTAAAGTGTACTTTGTGATTAATGGATAAAATCAGAACTCACTCAAACCTTTATTCAGAACTCACTTTCATCTTTAATCATACTATTAAGTTTAAAATTTATTTCCTGTCATTTTAACATTGTTTGTAAAGGCTTTGATAATGAATAACTTGTATCTCTTTTGGTAGTGACAGTAGTGACAGGAAATTAAATTATTGTCTATACAAAGTGATAAGTTGCTGTTAATAGGAATATAAAAGTTGCAGAAATTTAAAAAAATACCAAGAACTTGTCTTTTTTCTCCGCAGCTGCTGAATCCTTTAATGCGAATATAAAACTACTTAAAGATAACTTAAGGGGCGTTGTTTTTTGCTTGAAAATAATTCGAGATAAGAGAAAGGGGATGATAGAAAGGCGAAAGTATCTGATGATAGGTTGAAGGGGAGATGACTTAAAGGGAGGTGCTTTCTATTAAAGATTGAGTCAAGGCTCATTGGATGATTTTATTTTTTGATTTGTAAATGTGCTGAAGATAACTTGGTGGATTGTGTAACGCATTTATTTTCAGATAATTAGTTTTAGATATAAAACTTTATTCTTTGTTGCTAATTAACTTTTCGTCTACGATATAATTAAAAAAATAAGATGAAATGTGATAGATTGTAAAAGAATATGTATATATTTGCATCGCTAAGCAATATTAAGTACTAATCAACCTATCTCCAAAAATAGTAATTTAAATGGCTAATTAGTATGAGTGAGAAGTGTTGGAATAGTGCGAAGACAAATAAGTTCTATTGCAATGGAAGACATTTATGATAAGTGGGTAATGCAGTTGAGAGAAGGTTCTTACGAGGCTTTCTCAGAATTGTATATGTATTACTCGAACAAGTTATATAGCTTCATATTGGCGCAGACAAAGAATGTTTCACTTTCAGAAGATATCGTTCAAGAAACTTTTATGAAATTGTGGAATATGCGTGAACAATTAGATTGCTATGGTAATGTAAATGCCTTGATATTTACCATTGCTCGTAATTTAATTATTGATAGTTTTAGGAAGCAGGTGGCACAGCTTGATTTTGAGGACTATCGTCAAGCATGTGATAAAGTATCTTCATTTGCAACACCAGAAGAACAGCTTGATTACCATGAGTCGGTTGATCGAATTCGGCAGGTAAAGAAACTGTTATCAAAGCGTGCTTGTCAGATTTACGAGATGAGTCGTGAAAAGAATATGCCCATTCAAGAGATTGCAGAGTCCCTGAACTTATCTTCACAGACTGTAAAAAACTATCTTACATCTACTTTAAAAATATTCAGAAGAGAGTTGTCAAGATAGCATTCAAAACTACAAGATAAAATGCAGAAAATGAATATATATTATTTCTATCCGGCTTTACCAAACGGCATATTCTCTTATTAATCGATATATGTAAAATATTTTCATCTGATTCGTAACCTATATATGCTCTTTTGGTTTCTAAAAAACGCCCAATTGAGTTGCAATAGGTGCCCTTTTGAGGTCTTACTAACGCCCTTTTGAAGTCCAATTAAGCGCCTCTTGTTTTACTGCTCTGTAACTAATTGATTATCTGTTGATTGCAAACTTGCTTTTTATATGTGTTTTTGCCGTGCTTTATAGATGTTTTACCCGAAAGCATGTAATGTTTTTTCAAGTACTTATATGTCGATTTTCGAGGTTTTAAAATGAAATGGTTTTCAATGTTAGAGGATGATAATAGGATAGATAGATGACTGTTTTAGCAATGTTTTTTTTAAGAGTAACTTCGTTTCTTCCATTAAAGCAATACGAAAAGCATTCACACATTTAACGGAAGAACCTTTTTTGTTTTCTCATAATAAAGGAGGCTAAATAGACTGTTTGTTAATAAAAGTTATTTTCAGGTATTATCTTCGTATCTATACGTATACATTTTATAAGCTAAAAACGTATGGAAAAGAAATTCGAAGAATTATATAAGCAATATTTATCGGGACAAATATCTCAAATGGATTTTGAGCTATTGAAAAATAAGGTTCCGCTCACATCAGATGAGGAGTTGTGGGATTTAATGTGTGATGATTTATCTACATCGTCAGAGTCTGTAAAGATGAGTAGTGAGTCACAGCAAAGAATCTTGCAAAATATCTATGCTAATGTGAAAGAAGAGAAACGTCAGACACGTGTTCGCAGATTCTTGCGCTATGCGGCGATGTTCGTTTTGATGTTGTCATTGGTAGGTGGCAGTTATTGGTGGATAAACTCATTGGCTCCTTCGGCTCCGGTTTATACTTATGTAAGTGTTAAGGCGGGTAGTAAGCGTACGATAACCTTGCCTGATGGTACGCGAGTAACCCTCAACGGAAATAGCCAATTATGTTATAATGTAGTACCTCAAAAACATCGTGAAGTGGTGTTGACAAAAGGTGAAGCTTTTTTTGATGTAACGAAAGATGCCTCTTGCCCATTTCGTGTAAAGGTAAACGATATGCAAATTGAAGTCTTGGGTACCGAGTTCAATGTACGCTATCACGCAGATGCCATTGAGACAGCCTTGTTCTCTGGTGCCGTTCGACTTACATCAGAGGCGCTGAAAGAAGATTATCGTCTTTATCCAGGAAAGAAATCAATCTATAAGCTTGCTTCGCATCAGTTTAAAATCTGTGACAATGATACGACAACCGATGCACGTTGGAAAGAAGGCTATCTGGCATTTAATAGTAAGCCGTTGGCTGAGGTATTACATGAAATTGAGGATTGGTATGGCGTACGCATTCAGCTTCGTAATAAGAAGTTAGCTAACGACCTCCTCACGGGTACCTTCTATAATGAATCATTGGAAAGTGTACTTAGTTCGTTGAAGATGCAGTATAAATTTAATTATCATACAGATAATGGAACAATAATCATAGAATAAATCTTTATATCTAAACCCTTATAACTAAAAACATAGTATATGGCAAACAATCTAAAAACAAGAAGGAGATTCCTTCTGCGTTGCTTGTTGGTTATGGTATTATCACTTATACCGACAATGTTGTTGGCGCAGCGTGGTAATGTGAGCCTAAATCTCCAAAACGAAGAAATCAGTCGGTTTATTCGGCAAGTTGAACAACAAACGAATTACACATTTGTGTATCGTAACAATGTACTTAACTCTAAGACGAAAGTAACATTGGTATGTAAGAATTGGCCTTTAGAGAAAGCCCTTACACATGTGTTTTCTCCTCATGGAATTCAATATTCTTTCAACAATAATACTATTGTATTAAGCCTTGCCCCTGTAGCAAAGGAAAGAGTTGAGAGTTCTGAACAAAAAAAGGCAGTAGCTATTAATGAGCGGGAACAATATACACCAGAGAAGCATAAAATCTCGGGTGTTGTTCTTGAGGCCAATGGTGATCCAATCATCGGTGCGAGTGTCTTTGTAAAAGGAACAACGATAGGAACAGCTACGAATACCGATGGAGAGTTTACGATAGAAGCTCCAGCAAATAGCGTACTTTCTATTTCATACATTGGTTTTGCTACTCGTGAGGTAGCTGCGAAGAGTGGTGCCAATCTGAAGATTACCTTAAAGGAAGATGAAGCACAAGCCCTTAATGAAGTTGTTGTCGTAGGTTATGGTACACAGAAGAAGGCAACCGTAACAGGTGCTATTGCATCAGTGTCAACAAAAGACTTGGTACAAACCCCACAGGCAAATATTAGTAATATGTTAGTCGGTAAGATGCCAGGACTTATTGCTATGCAGAGAAGTGGTGCGCCGGGTGAAGACAACTCAACCCTTTTGATTCGTGGTGTGAGTACGTTCTCAGACAACACAGCCCCTTTAGTAATGATTGATGGTGTAGAGCGTCCAAATTACAATGGACTCGACCCTAATGAAATTGAGTCGGTAAGTATTCTTAAGGATGCTTCTGCTACTGCTATCTATGGTGTACGTGGTGCGAATGGTGTTATCTTAATAACAACTCGAAAAGGTCAGAAAGGTAAGCCACACTTGAGTTATTCTGGTAATTTCGCAGTTCAATCACCTACAGCTTTACCACATTATTTAAATAGTGCAGAGTATTGTGAGATGTATAATGAAGCTTTGAAAAATGATGCTTACACAAAGGGTACATCTTATGTTCCACGCTTTACCGAAGCAGATATTCAGCTCTATCGTGATGGAACAGACCCTATTATGCATCCAAGTACTGACTGGGTGGGTAAGTTCTTGCGTAAGGCTTCTCTCCGTACACAGCACAACTTCAATATTTCAGGTGGTACAGATCGTATGAAGTACTTTATCTCTGCTGGTTTCTTCAATCAAGGAGGTATGTACAAATATACGAAGATAGATCGTAATCACGATGTAAATGCTTCTGACACACGTTATAACTTCCGTTCAAATCTCGATTTTAATATTACACAGGACTTTAAGGCAACTGTACAACTGTCAACACAAATCAATAATATCCGTACTCCAGGTATTGGTAATAGTGAACTTTGGAAAGAGATTTCTTGGGCAACACCATTGGGTACTCCAGGTATGGTAGATGGAAAGTTGGTACGTCTTGAGAATACTATTGATGATGAGAATCCATGGCAGGCATT
Source organism: Prevotella sp. ICM33 (assembly GCF_000517825.1). Taxonomy (NCBI): domain Bacteria; kingdom Pseudomonadati; phylum Bacteroidota; class Bacteroidia; order Bacteroidales; family Prevotellaceae; genus Prevotella; species Prevotella sp. ICM33. Next base: position 108,609 of record NZ_JACD01000001.1, on the reverse strand, counting down.
GTTGAACAATGGTTATAACAATACCTATGCTAACACCATTAACTCAACTTTGCGTTTTGACTATGATTTGTCACGTTTATTGTTGAAAGGTCTTTCAGTTCATGCAAGTACTTCTTATGACAGCTATTACTACAGTAAACGTCTCTCGGTGAAAACCATGCAGACTTTCGTTCCTAAGGTAGACCCAAGTGATCCAACGAATATCATCCTTGTACCACAAAACGAAGAAAGTACTTGGGGTGGAGGATTCAATTACGGAAAGAACAGAAAGGTTTATTTCGAGGCTGGAATCCACTTTGATCGTACATTTGGAAAGCATCATGCCACTGCTCTCTTGCTCTATAATCAGAGTAAATATTACTCACCAAGCCTTGCCTATCATGTGCCTAATGCCTATCAAGGTATTGTAGGTCGTGTGACCTATGGTTATGCCAGTCGCTACTTGGCAGAGTTTAACATGGGTTATAATGGTACAGAGAACTTTGCTGCAGGTCGTCGATTTGGTTTCTTCCCTGCTGTATCTGCAGGTTGGGTAGTCAGTGAAGAACCTTTCTTTCCAAAGAATGATTGGCTTGTTTATATGAAATTGAGAGCAACCTATGGTGAAGTAGGTAATGATAAGATTGGTGGTGACCGCTTCTTATATCTGCCTTCTGTTTATGGCTCAACAAGTGGAAACCTTTCTGGTTATAACTTTGGTTCATCAGCTAACCCTGTTTATTCGCAGATGATAGAGGAAAAACGTTTGGGTAACCCATTGTTGACATGGGAGAAAGCTCGTAAGTTGAATCTTGGTGTTGATATGAACTTCCTCAAGAATCATTTGACAGTTTCGTTTGATTACTTTAAGGAGCGGCGTAATAACATCCTCTCAAATCGAAACAGTGCGCCAATGTTGATTGGTGCTTCTTTGCCAGCTTACAACATGGGTGAGATGGAGAACTCTGGTTTTGAATTTGATGTAAACTATCGTAATAAGATACGCGACTTCAACTACTGGGGGCGTTTCAACTATTCTTTTGCGCGCAATAAGATTCTCTTCCAAGATGAAGTTCCAGAAAAGTATGCTTATCAGATGCGTACAGGTCGTCGTGTAGGTCAGTTCTTTGGTCTTCTCTCTAATGGCTTTTATAATTCTTGGGAAGAAATCAATGCGCTCGACCGCCCTGTAAGCAGTTGGAATGGTAATCGTTTGCAGCCTGGTGATATCCGCTATGTTGACGTAAATAAGGATGGAAAGATTGATATGTATGATATGGTGCCAATCGGTTATTCACCTACTCCAGAGATAATCTATGGATTCTCTGCTGGATTTAACTGGCGTGGCTTTGACTGTTCAGCACTCTTCCAGGGTGCCTCACACGTTTCTATTAAGTACTTTGGTCGTGCATTGTGGCCATTCATCAATGCCCATAATAGTGCTAAGACTTTGATTTTGGAACGTTGGACACAAGACCGTTATGACCGTGGTGAAAACATTAGTTTCCCTCGTTTGTCAATGAGTCCATCACGTGATACTGATAACAACTATCAGGATTCAGACTTTTGGATTCGCAATGCTAACTATTTGCGTCTGAAAAACTTAGAGTTAGGTTATACCTTTAATAAGAAGCAGCTCAAGGCATTGGGATTGGAAAGTCTGAGAGTGTTCATTAGTGGAACAAACTTGTTTACTTGGACAGATGTTATTGACTTGGATCCAGAGGCTCCATCAAGAGGAGGAGCAACTGAGATTAACACCTACCCATTGCAGAAAATCTATAACATGGGTATAAATATTCAATTCTAAAAACCTTTCGTATGAAGAAGAAATTTTTATATATAGCATGTAGTTGTGCTTCTATTTTGCTCGCATCCTGTTCTGACTACTTAGAGACTCCACCCTCTGTCGACTATGGAGAGAATGAAGTTTTCTCAACTCGAGCAGATGCAGAGAGTTTATTAACAACGCTCTATGCAGAAGGAATGCCCTATGGCTTTTGTATGAGTAGTTCTAATACAGATCGTCGTTTGTTGTCTTCTTCCACCTTAGCTTCAGCTTGTGATGAGGGAGAAGATGTTGCAACTTGGGCGATGGGCAATGCTGCATGGAATGCAGGCAACCATACAAATAGTAACTTTACATGGGATGAAGATTGTCGCTTTTATTTAAGAAACCATACAACACGTGTTGCAAATCTTATCTTAAAGCGTATTAATGAAGTGCCTTTTGATGAAGGTGACCCTGAATTTAATAAGCGTGCTACTGGCGAAGCTTATTTTATGAGAGCCATGCTGTTATGGGAAGGTGTCTATCGATATGGTGGTATGCCAATCGTAAGAGAGGTGATTGATCCAACAGACTTCTCAGAACGTCCTCGTAACTCGTTCTCTGATTGTGTTGATTCTATTCTTGTTGACTGTGATAGAGCAACACGATTTCTCCCTGATTACTATACTGATGAGTCAAAGTTAGGTCGTGCTACACGCATAGCAGCCTTAGCTTTGAAGGCAAGGGTTCTACTTTATGCAGCAAGTCCATTGTTCAATACGAACAGACCTTATATGGCATTCCCTGGTCACGAAGATCTCATTGGTTATGGAAACTATGATAGAGAGCGTTGGAAGAAGGCAGCTGATGCAGCTAAGGCAGCTATTGATGCAGCAGTTTCTTCAGGACATTATAAGATTCATAATACTGGTAACCCAGAGAAAGACTATGAAGATGTATGGACTATTCCTAATAATGAGGAAATCATTTTAGGTAATATGAAGTACAGAAACTTCAAGACAACAAATCGTCCTTTGGTTGCAAACTTGCCTACTTGGGCTATGAACAAGGCATGGGGAGATGCAGGTTTATATGTAACATTCAATTTTGTTCAGCGTTATGAGAAGCGCGCAGATGGTCAGCCTGCTGATTGGAATATGAATGGTGGTGATAACCTCATTGATATTTATAACAGTCTTGACCCACGTTTCAAGCAGACTATTGCTTATCATAGCAGTAGCTGGAATGATGAAATCCCATTTATCAACTTCCTCGACGGAGGTTCTGAGAAGTCTGCTATGGACCGTACAGCTCATTTGCTTCATAAGTGGGTTCCACGTAGTTTACATGTAAATGGCAGTAATTCTACCAATGTACAGTGGCCTGTTTTCCGTTTGGCAGAACTTTATTTGAATTATGCTGAGGCACTTAACGAATATGAAAGTACACCTTCACAAGCAGCTTACGATGCTGTTAACCTTGTTCGTGCACGTGCAGGTATGCCAGACTTCCCTGCAGGTATGTCGCAGGAGGCTTTCCGAACAAAGCTTCGTAATGAACGTGCAGTAGAGTTGGCATTTGAAGATCATCGTTTCTGGGATATCAGAAGATGGCTTATCGCTGGTGACGAAGGAGTTATGAAGGGTAAATTCTATGGCTTGAAGATTAATTCAACAGACGGTAATAAGACACATATCCATTATCAACCATATGTGTTTGAACACCGTTTTTGGAATGATAACTGCTACTTGTATGCTATTGACCAGAAAGAAGTCAATAAGGGCTATCTCATTCAGAACCCTGGATGGTAATAACGTGTAAACCTTAATGTAAAATAATTGAACAATGAAATATAAGATTCATATCATAGGAGGTGCTCTTATGCTATCCAGTCTTTCTGGATATGCACAAGAAATCACTGATACAACAGTCGTAAATGTAGCTTATGGTGTACAGTCTTCAAAAACACAGTCGGCTGCTATTTCTACCGTAAAGGGTGAGCGCCTCATGGAGATTACATCACCAACGGTGGGTAACTCGTTAAAGGGAATGCTTCCTGGACTATCGATTCTACAGAAATCGGGTGAGCCTGGTTACGACTTCTATATGGAGAATATGTTCACACGTGGTGTAAGTTCGTTCAACAGCAAGCAGCAGATGCTTGTCTTTGTTGATGGTTTTGAAGCTCCATTAGATAACATCTCTGCCGAAGAAATAGAGTCGGTATCTTTATTGAAGGATGCTGCAGCCTTGGCTATCTACGGTTCAAGAGGTGCAAATGGTGTTTTGTTGATTACTACAAAGAAGGGTTATCATTCTTCTCCTAAGATAGGTTTTCGTATGCAGACGGGTATCCAAATGCCAACAATCATGGATACACCGATGGATGCTTACAATTATGCACGCCTGTATAATCAAGCACTTGAGAATGATGGAAAAGCGGCTTTATATACGAATGAAGCACTTGCTGCTTATCAGTCAGGAAGTAATCAATACCTTTATCCAAATGTAAATTGGAAGAATCAGTTGTATAAGAATACCACACCACTGACGATGAGCGAATTGTCTTTCCGTGGTGGTGGCGGTGGTCTGAACTACTATGTAATGGCTGGATTAATGCATAATGATGGTATTTATCGTGGAACAGATTCAAAGCAACGAGAGAATGCCAATGTAAACTATGCACGTTATAACTTCAGAGCAAATTTAGATGTTGATATCACAAAGTATTTCCGCACGTTCCTTTATTCAGGTGTGAGCTTTGCAGAGAAGACAACACCGGGTGCTGGTGGTGCAGATGATTATTTGAAGTCTGTTTGGACGACTCCTCCTAATGCTTTCCCTGTTTACAATCCGAATGGAAGTTTTGGTGGAACATCATTGTATACCAATCCTGTTGCAAATCTTTTGAACAGAGGCTTGTATAAGGAGAACTCTCGTTCGTTGCAGGTTATCTTTGGTTTGCAGTATGACTTCAGTGCGCTCGTTCGCGGTTTGCGTGCCAAGGTAATGTTTGGTTATCACAACTTTATGGCTGAATCATCTCCAAAGACACGTGACTACGCACGTTATTCTCTGGCTCAAACAGGTGTTGATGCACAAAATAACCCTGTTTACAATTATACTCAGTATGGCTCAGATGCAGCTTTGACAGCTACAGAAGGCTTCAGAACCAGTCAGTCACGTATAGGTTTACAAGGTCAGATTGATTATCAGCGTCAGTTTGGAGATCATGGTATTCATGCTATGTTGTTGATGCACAATGACCGTTATCAGGTGTATGATGTACGTGATGACGAATGTTATGTGAACTTTGCAGGCCGTCTGTCCTATGATTATCAGAAACGTTATATTGCTGAAGTTGTAGCTTCTTATATGGGTACAGATAACTATGCACGTGGTCGTCGTTTTGGAGTATTCCCAGCAATGTCAGCAGCATGGGTCGTTAGTAGCGAATCGTTTATGAAGTCTTTGTCATGGGTTGATTTCTTGAAGTTGCGTACTTCTTATGGTCTTACTGGTAACAATCAGACTTCTGCTCGCTATATGTATGATGAGTCATACGGTGGTAGTGGTAGTTATCTATTCGGCACAGGTAGCTCGCAGTCTTCTGGTTTCACAGAAAAGACTTTGGCAAACCCATTTGTAACATGGGAAAAGAAGCGTATGTTCAATGTTGGTATTGATGCTACACTTTGGAAAAATCTTTCTGTCAACTTTGATGTCTTCCATGAGGTGCAGTCTGATATCCTTGCTTATCCTTATGCGCAGGTATTGGGTATTGTTGGAGCTTCTTATGGTGGTATACTACCTTTGATGAATGTGGGTAAAGTGACAAACCATGGTTTCGAGCTCAAAGCACGTTATCAGGGTAAGGTTCGTGATAACTTTTCTTACTTTGCTGAGGCTGGAACATGGTATGCTATGAGTCGTGTTGATGAGCAGGGAGAAGATGTTAAGCCAGAAAGCTACCTTTATAAGAAGGGTAATTCTGTGTGGAAACCTATTGTTTTAGAGGCTGATGGCTACTATACAGCAAATGATTTCGATAGCAATGGAAAACTTAATGCTAATCTTCCGCAACCTCGTTTTGGACGTGTTGCACCTGGAGATATCAAGTATAAAGACTATAACAATGACCAGGTAGTTGATGAGAATGATGCTCATCCTATTGGTAATAGTACTGTCCCTGCATGGAATTACATGTTTAGTGGAGGCTTTAAGTACAAAGGTTTTGATTTCAGTGTAATGTTCCAAGGTATTGCGCAACGTGATATCTATCTCCGTGGAGCGAATATCTACTCTTTCCAAAACAACGGTACAGCATCTAATTTAGCACTTGACAGTTGGACTCCAACACATACAGATGCTTCCTACCCACGTTTGTCAACGATGAATTTCAGCAATAACTATCGCACTTCAACCTTCTGGCGTCGTAATGGAAGCTTCTTGCGTCTACGTAATGTTCAGGTAGGATATGAACTTGCAAATTCCGTTACACGTGCATTGCGATTAAGTAGTGTTTATTTCTACGTGAATGCTACCAACCTGTTCACACTGGATCATCTTGGAAAATTGGGTGATGCTGAGCAAGATAACCTCTTAAGTTATCCACTTATGCGTACTGTTAGTGTAGGTTTAAAGCTTGCATTCTAATTTATGTCTTATATTAGAAACTTTATTCTATGAAAACAAAGTTTTTTTCAAATATTATCATCCCAGTGTCTATCAGCACAGCACTGGTTCTAAGTTCATGTAATAGTCTTTTGGACCGTGAGGAAGATTCGTTTATAGATAAGACTGCAACGTTTGATTCTTACAATAGAACAAAGCAATATCTTACCTATGCTTACTCACTGCTTCCAGAGGGATTGAACCGTTTGTCAGATGGAGCTATGTTAGATGCTGCAACAGATGATGCCGAGTTTGCTATAGAAACAGCAAATGTTCAACAGTTTAATAATGGCTCTTGGAGTGCTTTGAGCAATCCTGATGACCATTGGAATCGTTACTATGCTGGAATCTCTAAGTGTTGTACTCTACTGGAAAACACCAATCATGTCAATCTTGATATTACACGATTGGACCCTAATAAGCAGGTTGAGTATGCTAATAACTTGAAGGATATCCGTATGTGGCGAGCAGAGGCTCGTTTCCTTCGTGCCTACTTCCAATTTGAATTGTTGAAGCGTTATGGTCCAACTCCAATTGTTACCTCTACGCTCAGTCTCAATGAGAATTATGAGAATACTCCACGTCCAAACATGAAGGAGGTTGTAGACTTCATCGTTAAAGAGTGCGACACGGCTGCAGACACACTTGAACTTACACCATGGCGTAATAATAATGATGCTTTTGGTCGTGCAACGAAGGGCGCAGCGTTGGCTTTGAAGAGTCGTGTGTTACTTTATGCTGCCAGTCCTCTTTACGTTAATTTTGGTGATTTAAACGAATCTAATAAGCCGTCTGATGCTTCTCTTTGGAAGGCTGCAGCTGATGCGGCTAAGGCTGTTATCGACCTCAATCAATATGAGTTGGCTACCTCTTATGGCGATTTGTTTAAGAATGACTTCCAAAATAAGGAATATATCTTCGTACGTAGATATGGTGCAAACTCAAGTTTTGAAAAGAGTAACTTCCCTATTAGCTTTGGTGGAAAGGGAGGAACTAATCCTTCACAAAACTTAGTTGATGAGTATGAGATGCTTGACGGAACAGCCTTTGATTGGAACGATCCTGCTAAAGCAGCACAGCCTTACATAAATAGGGACGCACGATTGGCTGCAACAATCTTGATGAATGTAGCTTCTTTCAAGGGAAAGAATGTAACTACTTTCCCTGGAGGTGCAGATGCAAGTCCTAATCCAAATGCAACCAAGACTGGATATTACTTGCGTAAGTACCTCAATGAGGATGTTAATATTCAGACTGGAGGAAGTAGCGGTGGTCATGTTGTCCCATTGTTCCGCTTGGCTGAAATCTATTTGAACTATGCTGAGGCACTCAATGAATATGACCCTTCTAATCCTAATATTGCTATTTATTTGAATAAGGTTCGTAATCGTGCTTCACTTCCAGATGTCGTAAGTGGACTTTCACAAGATGAGATGCGTAAGGTTATACAGCATGAGCGTCGTGTGGAGTTGGCTTTCGAGGAGCATCGTTCTTGGGATGTACGCCGTTGGAAAATTGCTTCTTCTACACTTGGTTCTCCACTTATGGGAGTACAGATTGTCAAGAAGGCTACAGGTGGATTTACCTATGCGCCTACAGAAGTAGAACAGAGAGTTTTCCAACCTAAAATGTATTGGTATCCAATTCCAGAGTCTGAGCTACTCAAGCTGAAGAAATGGAGTCAAAATAGAGATTGGTAATATAATTACTGCTGTCCGATAAAGCCTTAACACGATTGGTGTTGGGCATGAACACCACACGTGCTGAGCACCAGCTCCACGATATAAGATGGTAAGATAGGGTCATTACTTACATTAAAAATAGAGTAAGACACTAACAACTAACTTACAAGGACATGGTTTGTTGGACAGCACTATAACAAAATTAGAGCATCATGATAAAGTTAAAGAATATCTTTACTATGTTGTGCGTCTTAGGCGTTGCAGCTTGTACAGAAAATAATATAGCCTACGATGAGGTTGTGAATGTGCCAGAGGGAATCTATCTTTCAGGTTCTTCATCAGAGTTCTCTATCCCAATTGAAACAGGACGACTGATTGCTGGCTCTCATGCTAATATGTTAAGTCTTAAGGCTTGGTTGAAGAAAGATGGTCGCTTTCAGATTTCCTTTGTGGGTACTGATGGAAAACCTATTGCTTATGGAAAGGGAAGTGAGATTCCGCTTTCTAACGCTCAGGCGGCAGCTTATAGTTTGACAGAAGGTGGTGAAGGCTTCTCTGTTCCTTCAGAAGGACTGTATCAGATTGTTGTTAATCAGCAACGAAAGGAATTGACCATAATTCCTATTCAGTTTACAATGAAGGGTGATAATGCGCTTACAGCAGATGGAAGTACGGCTATTCCACTTAATAATGTTACTTATGACAAGCTTACACACGTTGTGACATGGAGCAATGCTGACTCAACTCAGCAGCTCTTGCCAAGTAAGTATGTCTTCAATATGAATGATGGTACAACTTTGTATCTGCGTGATAGCGAAACAGAGGTTGACACTTTGTCAGCTGTTTTCACTGGTACTGCTTTGGCTGAACGTGCCAATCAGCTCAATGATAGTTATCAGCCATTGACAAATAAGTCAAATGTTAAGTTGAAGTTCCCTTTGAAAGGGCAGTACAGTGTTCAGGTGCAATATAGTGTTTTGACTGGTAAGTTTACTGCACGTATGGGTGGTAAGGGTGTTGAAGTTACTGGACTTTCCAACGAACTCTATATGGGTGGTTCTAACTTCGGTGCTTGGAACACGAATGGAGTTGTAAAGATGGCGCCTGTAGGTGCTGTTGGCAATGGTGAGTTCTGGCGTTTATGCTATCTGCAGGCAGGACAAACAGTAGAGTGGGCTATGTCAAAAGATGGTTCACAGGCTTTCTCTTCATTGGCAACAATGCAGGGAGTTACTGTGGATGGTAGTGGTAAGGCAACTGTAAATACCTCTGGACTTTATTTGGTTTATGTTAATTTAGACCGTAAGTTGATTTCTTTTGAAACACCGAAGGTGTATGCTTCGGGTACTGCATTAGGAGATAAGGAACAGGCTTTAGAACTCAATGGTAGCAACTTATCTGTTGAGACAACTGAGACAGGACAGCTTAACTTCTTTGCTAATTCTGAACAGAATGCACGTGATTGGTCAACTATGATGTTCACAATTCGTAATGGAAAGGTGGAATATCCTGGTGTAGCAACGAGTGAAGCAAGTGTATTGCCTGTAGCGAAGGGTACAAAGGTAAGCCTTGATATTGCTAATAATACAGCTGACTTTGGTGGTACAACTCCTGAGAATCTTATTCCAGAAGGTGTTAAACACCTCTATATGACTGGTGATGACTTTGGTAATTGGGATTGGAGTTCTCCAGAGGTAGCATCATTTGAGAATGGTTATGCGGGTGACTCTCGTTGGTTCTATATCACTTATCTTCGTGGAGGGACTGCACTTGAGTTCTCAACAGAAAAGGCATTCGGTAAAGGAAACTTTGCACAATTGAAGACACTGACAGACTATACTGTTGCTAACAATCGTGCAGTCGTTCCAAGTGATGGTATTTATATTGTCTTTGTAGCCTTGGATTCTCGTGATATCGCTATTCAGCCACTTAAGTTATCGGGCGATTGTGGCGGTGCTCCAGTAGAATTTGCAGCGAATGCTGATGGTAGAACTATGAGTGCAACGATTACGAATGGAGGTAGAATGCGTATTTATCCAGATATTCCTGCGTTCAAGAAGGCGAAGAAGTTTAGCTCATGGAAACGTGAGGTATATGTTAATCCAGAAACAAAGGATTTTCTCTATCGTAAGAATGGTGAGGGAGAACCTAATAAGGATTATGTTTGGAAAGCAGGAACAAAGGTTACTATTGACTTCGTAACAAAGAAAGCTACCATCGTAGAGCCTTAAGGTTCTTAATGTAACGAACTTATACTCTCTATCAAATGATTAAGCGAACTCTATCCTATAACATTAAATTCCCCCTGTTATTGGGATAGAGTCGCTTAAAATAAAAGTAAAAAGAAACTTTTCAAATAAAATAAAACAAGCTTATGAGGATTCTTATTTCAATGATTTGCGTCCTAAGTATGGGTGTAATCAATGTAAGAGCGCAGTCGGAAGTATCTGAGGTTCCTACTTTACCAGGGTGGAAGAATTTGCCTGGTGATGAGTTTAATGGTACTTCTGTAAACAAAAAGATATGGGGACTATATGGTGACCCTAAACGAAACTATGCCAATGATGCCTATGGTAATAACCCTGGACAGGGTATGGCACAGACTTATCGTGAGCAAATGGTTACGGTAAAGGATGGTATTCTAACTATTCGAGCTACACGTGACCCAATTAATACGGGAATCAGTAAACCAGAAGTTCCAGATCCTTATGTGGATTATGGAGTTATTCCTCGTTATCCACTAAAGCCTAATCACAATGGTACAAACTTAGGATGGTGGTCAGGTTTCTTGTCCAGTAGGGATGTTAAGCGGTATTACCCACTTTATTCTCGCATCGAAATAAAGGCAAAGGTACCTTATGAAATTGGAACTTGGATGGCATTATGGCTTCGTCATCGCTTAGGTGCAAGTACTTTTGAGGTAGACCTTTTAGAGTTCTTTGTGAATGATGACAATGCTGATAAATGGAATAATTGGGAACAGCATACTTATAAATTCAAGGGTAAGAGAACGCTTCATCAGTCTGTGCATGGATTGGGTTGGTTTCAAGACAAAGATAAAAAGCTCACGCTCACAAACAAATATAACTATAATCCTTTCTCTGAGCGTGTAAGAGAAATCTCTTTTGATCCTGCTGCTGATTTCCATGTGTACGGTGTACAAATGGACCCTGTACCGGGTGATTCGTCTAAACATATTGCTATAAGCTTCTTATTAGATGGAAGAGTACGGTCGGTATTCTCTACAAAAGATTATGTTATTGACGGAACTTCTATTTATAAATACAATGAATTTCTAAAGACAAAATATACCGCAGACATTGATAGTGTTTGGGATGTAGCTATAAATGGTGGAATTGGTGGTACGCCTGATGAGGATGGTGGTGGTATTCTTTATCCACACATGGATCCTAAGTATGGTGGTGACCCTAATAAAGTTCCTCATAATTATGAGATGAATGTTGATTGGATGCGTATATATAAACGTGCTAATCAACCATTGTGGCTAGGCTCTAAACCTGTTAGTTGGGATTGGAAGACCAAAACGGTTGAGTTAGTAATTCCTGCAGAACGCTTTACTAATCTGAAAGTTGGCGACCAGCTGGTGATGGATATTGATACGCTGAGTGCATCAGAGCATCGTGAATCTGGTAAAATAAAGCTTGATATCTATGATAAAAAAGGTGAAAATATTATTGCAGTAAGACCTGAACTTGCTCAACTCGATGCACAGGTGACTTTTGTTGTCAATACAGAAGAACTTTGCAATAAGCTAAAAAGCGAGGGGTGTATGTTGAAGGGTGAGAATCTTCGACTATTCTCCGTTTGCCGTTCTTCTAAAGATATTGCAAAATGGCTTGGTTTTAAGCAAATTAGTTGGGGTGAAACACTCATCCCTAAAGAGCAATTTAAGGATGTAGAAGATAAGTACCAGTTAGAAGTCATTGTAAGAGATGTTAAGCCAAATGCAAAAGTTTTCTTACGTCAAAACAAGAATCCAGAGGAGGGACAGCGTGACAGACCAGCTCTTTCATCTGATAAACCATACGGTAATATTATCAACCTGACAGAGGGTGCTGACGAGATGGCCTATGTGTTTACGATTAACGCTGCTGCTGCACAGGAACTGAAGAATAACGGTTTAGCTGTGACAGGTAATGGATATTACTTGCGTAGTGTTCGTCTGATTAATAATGCCAGTACGGCTGTGAACAATATAATAACCACAGCTCAGCATGATGGTGCTGTTTATACCCTTGATGGGATTAAGGTAGCCGATCGGTTGGGGACAAACACGCTTACACGTGGGGTCTATATTGTTGATGGACGTAAGGTAATCATTAAATAACTTGTGAAAATAAACATTCTATAAATATAATTGCTATAAGTGAAGTGCTTTTTTCTTGGTGACAAATTGCAATGTGTGTAAGGCTCCGCACCATTGGTGCTGGGCGTCAACACCATTGGTGCTAAGCATCAATACATAGGTAGGAAATTGTATGAAAGGACCATTAATGTCATTATGTACATAGTAAGATACTAATGTTTCCCTTTAAGAGAAGTTTTTACACAATAGCAGAATATAAAAAATGTACTTAATAAAATATGAGAAAATCCACCTTCTCTCTCGTGCGTCGTAGCAGTTTTGTTCTGCTATTACTACTGTGTTTATATCGTTTAGAAGGACATGCTTTTGAACGTAACTTATGGGATGATGGTTGGCGATTTGCCATTTGTCAAGATGATAGTCCTCAGCAATCAGTATTCGATGATAGTGCTTGGCGGTTATTAGACCTCCCACATGATTGGGCTATAGAAGAAGACTTCCATGCTCTATACCCATCGGGGGCTAATGGAGGAGCCCTTCCTGGTGGTAAGGGATGGTATAGAAAACACTTAGTCTTACAAGATAAGGATGCAAGTTCACGTTATGCGCTTCATTTCGATGGTGCATATATGAACACTTCTGTTTATGTAAACAGTCAGCTTGTGGGTACTCGACCTTATGGATTTATTAGTTTTAGCTTTGACCTTACACCTTATCTTAATAAGCAGGGAGATAATGTTATTGCAGTGAAGGTTGATAACTCCCAACAGCCTAACAGTCGTTGGTATACGGGATGTGGTATTTATCGCCATGTCTATCTCATGAAATCAACGGATGTTCGCGTAGCCCAATGGGGTGTACAAGCTATCACAGAAGTGAAGAAAGGTGTTGGAAATGTAATGCTTAATACGCAGATAGAGAATCTTAGTGGTCGTAATCGTCGTTTGATGGTTCGTCAAAAGGTTTGGAATAAGAATCATGAAGTTGTAGCTCAAAGTTCCAAGGCTATTAATGTTGTGGCTCCAGTTACAATGGTTAGTCAGCAAATGCGTGTGCAGAAACCTAAGTTGTGGTCGCTTTCTTCTCCTTATCTCTACACTGTTACAACAGAAGTTCTTGAGAATAACCGAGTCATCGATTGTGACACTTTCAATTTAGGTCTTCGTACTGTAAAGTTTGATGTTCAAAAGGGATTCTTCTTGAATGGTGAGAATATCAAGATTAATGGTGTTTGTCTGCATGGTGACTTGGGTTGTTTAGGTGCAGCGATTAACGAAGATGCTCTTCATCGTCAGGTTAAAATGATGATGGAGATGGGTGTTAATGCGATAAGATGCTCACACAATCCTCCAGCTCCAGAGTTACTGAATCTCTGTGATAGTTTGGGTGTGTTGGTTGTTGATGAGTCCTTTGATAGTTGGTTACAAGGAAAGACCCCTTATGACTATTCATTGTATTTCAAGTCATGGTTTGAGCGTGATCTGAGAGATATGGTGCTGCGTGATCGCAATCATCCTTCGATTATTCTTTGGAGTATTGGTAACGAGGTCTTGGAGCAATGGAATAAGGTAAATAACTCAGGAATGGCATTGGAGGATGTTAATATCCTATTGAATAATACAAGGGATAAGTCCGCTCTCTCACAGGGTGATACCCTCAATCTTAATTCAAAGCTTACCCAGGCTTTGGCTGCTATAGTTCGTCGTTATGACCCGACCCGAATGATTACAGCTGGATGTAATGAAGTATCGCCTAATAACAACTTATTTAAGAGCGGAGCCTTAGATGTGATAGGCTTTAACTATCATCAGAAAAAGGTGAAAGATGTACCACAGAATTTCCCTGGTAAGCCTTTCCTGATGACCGAAACGGTTTCTGCTTTGCAAACACGTGGCTATTATAAGATGCCAAGTGATTCTCTTTTCCGCATGCCGGGCAAGAAACGACCGTTCACAGATCCTACTTTCCTTTGTTCTTCTTATGACAATTCTTGCGCTTATTGGGGTTCTACACATGAGCAAACATGGGATGTTGTGAAGCATACTCCATATTGTGCAGGACAGTTTATATGGACAGGCTTTGATTATATCGGTGAACCTACGCCTTTCAATTTCCCTGCTCGTAGTAGCTATTTTGGAATAGTCGACTTAGCAGGTTTCCCTAAGGACTGCTACTATATGTATCAGAGTGAGTGGACCGACAAACCTGTTTTGCATCTTTTCCCACATTGGAATTGGATAGAAGGACAGACAATCGACCTCTGGTGTTATTATAATCAAGCTGATGAAGTTGAGTTATTCATCAATGGAAAGTCGCAGGGGGTACGCCAGAAGCGCAATGATCATGAGTATCATGTGGCTTGGCGTGTAACCTTTGAACCTGGTGAAGCACGCGTTGTAGCAAGAAAGAATGGTAAGGTTGTTGGTGAACAGACACGGAAGACAGCAGGTAGTCCTCATCACATTCGTTTGACTCCAAATCGTCAGGTGCTAAAAGCGAATGGTAGAAGCTTATCGTTTGTATCGGTAGAGGTGGTTGATAAGGATGGTAACCTTTGTCCATGGGCAGAGAATAATATCCATTTTTCATTATCAGGAGATGCGAAGATAGCAGGTGTAGACAATGGAAGTCCGTTCTCATTAGAGCGTTTCCAAGCTAATGAACGTCGTGCTTTCTTTGGCAAATGTTTGGTTGTGGTGCAGGCAGGAAAGAAGCCTTCTAATATTCAACTCACTGCTAAGGGAGTTGATTTAGCTCCACAAACAATAAATATTAAGTCTGAATAATATAACAACTGCAATTATATGAAACGAACTATCGTAGCTATTGCCTGTGCAATGGGCTGTTTCTGTGTAGGTAATGCACATAATGTAAATTCTCAACTTCCTCAGAAACGAGAGAAAAAAGAAGTTAAGGTGGGAGATAATGAGACAAAGTTTGTGCATGAACTTATGCAGAAGATGACGCTTACAGAGAAGATAGGACAATTGTCTCAATATGTAGGAGGAACGCTTTTGACAGGTCCTCAGAGTGGAGCTCTTTCTGATTCGCTCTTTATTCGTGGCATGGTGGGGTCAATACTCAATGTCGGAGGGGTTGATAATCTGCGAAAGTTGCAGGAGAAGAATATGCAGTTATCACGTTTGAAGATACCAATTCTCTTTGCTTTCGATGTTATTCATGGTTATAAAACGATATTTCCAACGCCTTTGGCAGAATCATGTACGTGGGATTTAGATTTTATGTATGAGACCTCCAAAGCTGCAGCTATAGAGGCTTCTGCATCAGGTATTCATTGGACATTTGCCCCAATGGTTGACATTGCACGTGACCCACGATGGGGTAGAATCGTAGAAGGTGCTGGTGAAGATACCTATCTGGCTTGTAAGATAGCTGAAGCACGTGTGCGTGGTTTCCAATGGAATCTTGGTAAACCAAACTCAGTTTATGCTTGTGCCAAGCATTTTGTAGCCTATGGTGCTCCACAAGCAGGACGTGATTATGCACCAGTAGATATTTCAATGTCTACTTTGGCTGAGGTTTACCTGCCTCCATTCAAGGCTTGTGTTGATGCAGGTGTGAAGACTTTTATGTCAGCTTTTAATAGTCTTAATGGTGTTCCTGCAACTGGTAATCGTTGGTTGATGACCAATCTACTGCGCAATCAATGGAAATTCCAAGGTTTTGTAGTAAGCGATTGGAATGCTGTACAAGAGTTGAAAGACCATGGTGTAGCTGCAACGGATGAAGAAGCTTCCCTTTTGGCTTTTAATGCTGGTGTAGACATGAATATGACAGACGGTTTATATAATCGTTGTTTGGAAAAAGCCTTACGTGAGGGACGTGTCGATATAAAGGCTATTGACGCATCAGTTGAGCGTATTCTGCGTGCGAAATATGCCTTAGGCCTTTTTGAAGATCCCTATCGTTTCCTTGATTCTAAGCGCGAACGTACTGAAGTTCGTTCTAATAGTGCTATGAATTTGGCTCGAAAAGTTGCTGCATCGTCAATGGTTTTGTTGAAAAACAGTCAAAGTACACTTCCTCTTTCTAAGCATACAAACCGCATTGCTCTCATCGGTCCTTTGGTTAATAATCGTTCTGAGGTGATGGGATCGTGGAAGGCACGTGGTGAAGACAAAGATGTTGTGACAGTATTAGAGGGTATTAAGAATAAGTTGGGTAGTGGTGTAGCTATCAATTACGTACAAGGTTGCGACTTCTTAGACCCTTCAACGCAGGAGTTTTCAAAAGCCTTTGAAGCAGCAAAGCAAAGTGATGTAGTGATAGCTGTTGTCGGTGAAAAGGCTTTGATGAGTGGAGAATCACGCAGTAGAGCAGTCCTTCGCTTGCCAGGTCAGCAAGAAGCACTCCTTGACACACTACAAAAGGCTGGTAAGCCGCTTGTTGTTGTGTTGATGAATGGTCGTCCTCTCTGTTTGGAAAAGGTTGATAAGCAGGCAGATGCTTTGCTTGAAGCTTGGTTCCCTGGTACACAATGCGGTAATGCAGTAGCTGATATTCTCTTCGGTGATGCTGTTCCTGCAGGTAAGTTGACAACCTCTTTCCCTCTCTCTGAGGGACAGATTCCAAATTATTATAATTATAAGCGTTCAGGAAGACCAGGTGATATGCCTTATAGTTCAACGGTTCGTCATATTGATGTTCCTAACAGAAACCTCTATCCTTTCGGTTATGGCTTGAGTTATACGAAGTTCTCTTATGGTGAGATACAATGTGCAAACGAGTTTAATGTTGATGGTACACTACAGGTTTCGGTTGATGTTACCAACACTGGTGGTTATGATGGCGAGGAAATCGTACAACTTTATGTAGCAGATAAGCATGCTTCTATGGTTCGTCCAGTGAAGGAGTTGAAAGGCTTTAAAAAGGTTTTCATACCAAAGGGTGAGACTGTGCGCGTAGACTTCACTCTCAATGCTCGTGACTTAGGTTTCTGGAATAATGAGATGCAATATGTAGTTGAGCCAGGAATCTTTGAGATTATGGTGGGAAGTAGCAGTGAGGATTTGCAGAAGAAAGAAGCTATTTGGAAAGGAGATAAGTAAATAAAAGAAGCGTAAAGGAATTGTTCGGTAAGGTTCTTATGTATAGGTTCATCTTTGGTGGCTTATAGTATGATGGGTTATAATGACATTCAAGATACTCACATATCATCTTCTATAGTTGTGTTGTTGCCCAGCACCATTGGTGTTTGTGGTTAACACCAATGGTGCGGAGGGTTAAGCATAATGCAGGATGTCTCCAAAGGAGATTAAACTTTGCGTTAGGACGGATTTATATTGGACAGCTTTAATACGAAAAGATGGTATATAAAGTTCTATTTGTTTGTGAAGAAAAGCCAGTATAATAGTTGTGGCTGATTGTGCAGTGACCTTTTTATATCAAAAAAGTTGTATAAAACATAGTACTTTGTATGCTGTCTTGCGTATTATTTATAGATTCTTTTTTTAGGAAAAACGATTAATGATTTTAAGTAAAAGTAGATGAAACATGTATTGTTAGGTTTATTGTTGCTGCTTTCATTTAGTGCCAAGGGCATTGAGGTAACTCATGGCCCTTGGATTTGCGACATGGATAGTACAAGTGTTACAATTGTTTGGGTGACAGACAAGCCTGGAAAGTCGTGGGTTGAGATAGCACCAGATGGCCCTGACCATTTCTATGGTAAGGCTCGTCCTCGTTATTATGATATTCTTGAGGGGCGTAAGGTGCTCACCGATAGTGTTCACCGCATTCATATTGAAGGTTTGAAGCCTAATACAAAATATCGTTACCGCGTTTTCACACAGGAAGTTGCTGAGTGGCGTTATGATGATTGGGTGACATTTGGTAAGACAGCTTGTACTGATGTATGGCGTGGAAAACCTCATGAGTTTACAACCTTCCCTGCACAATCACGTGAAATAACATTCTTAGTACTAAATGATATTCATGAACGTGCCAAGTTTATGAAGGATTTATGTAAGAATATCGACTTCAAAAAACTTGATTTTGTACTGCTTAATGGCGATATGTCAAATCGTTTGAGAAGTCAGCAACACATGATGGAGGCTTATTTGGATACTTGTGTGAGCATGTTTGCTACTCATACTCCTTTATTCTTCAATCGTGGAAATCATGAACTCCGTGGTCAGTTTGCTGATTATCTCTATCGTTATTTCCCGACTAATTCAGGTAAATACTATCGTCTGCAACATGTAGCAGGTGTTGATTTCTTGTTCATAGACTCTGGAGAGGATAAGCCTGATGAGGATATAGAATATAGTGGCATTGTGGATTATGATCAATATCGTGTTGAGCAGGCTCGTTGGTTGCGTCAACTTCGAGAGGAGAAGAAAGTGGGTAAATACCCATTGGTTGTGTTTTCGCACATGCCACCAACACTTGAGAACTGGCATGGTCCATATCACATGCAGGAAACATTGACACCAGAACTTAATAAGATGAATGTGTCTGTTATGCTTTCCGGTCATCTTCATGCCTTTGGCTATCAGAAACCAAATGAGATAATAAACTTCCCTAACTTGGCTAATAGTAATAACACCTATTTGTTATGTCGTATTGCAAACGGCAAGATGGAGGTGGATTATGTGGGACTTACTGATAAGGATAAGAAGCATTTCACGTTCCTAATGAAATAAATTCTTCTTTTAGGTTAAATATAGGTTTTATGTGGATTACAGATTTGATAATATTTTATTATCATTTTGTAATCCACTTTTTTATTCAGATATCAAAATCGAGTATCGTCTTTTGGTAAATAATAATTGGATATTACCAAATCTATAAAAAAAAGACTTATCTTTGTCCTTCAGATATCGTATAAAATAGAATTGTAAAATGATTGATAAAACGAAACTGATGCTTGTTCTGTTGGTAGTGATTGTGACGGTCATTACTTGTATTCATCCAATCTATCCGAATGAACAGACGCTGCAGCATATCGGTACTGTGCTGTTATTGATACCTCTGACGATGGATGTCTTTAGAAAACAACTTCCGATGTCGGCGTTTATTGGTATTGTTGGTTTTACGCTGCTTCATGTTATTGGCGCACGTTATATTTATTCATACGTGCCTTATAAAGAGTGGGCTGTATCGTTAGGTTTGGTTGAAAAAGGTTTCTTCCATGACCCACGTAATCATTATGATCGGTTAGTACATTTCTCTTTTGGTGCGTTGTTGTTCCCTTACTTCGTCTATCTTTGTCGGAAATGGGTAAAACAGCAATCGTTTGTAGCTGTTGTGATGGCATGGATGATGATTCAAACGGGTAGTTTAATTTACGAACTGTTTGAATGGTTACTGACGATAGTCATGACTGCAGAGGAAGCTGACTATTATAATGGTCAGCAAGGTGATATGTGGGATGCACAGAAGGATATGGCTTTGGCACTGGTTGGGTCTACTGGAATGTTCTTAGTATATGCGGTTCGTAGCCTTATTAGAAGGGGCAAATAGGACAAACTGAGATGAAAGGTTACATCGCTGCATAGGCTTGTGGGCATAAAATAAAATATATTTTACGCCTTGAATTAATTAGAAAGCATTGCAGTGCAACTACAGATAATTATCACTTCGGAATTATTTTCACGACAAGAAGAATTTATTTTCATGAAAAGAAATATTTATGTTCATGAAGAAAAATAATTATTTTCATGAAAATAATTTGAGAAAGGATTATTCTGATGGTGAAAGAAGGGGGACAGTCTTTTGAATATTGATAGTTCTGAGAAGTTGAAAATAGGCTTAGGATGGTTTGAAAAGAGGGTGATGTGTTTTGCTTAGTTCGGCTTGTGAGGGAATGTGAAAAGGTGCAAATTGTCACTTGTGGATAGCATTTAGATGTAAATTATGTGTATTTTCTTGGCAAATCAACCTTTTTTGCTTACCTTTACACCAAATTTGAATAACGAAGATTATGAGTTACAACTTATTAAAAGGTAAAAGAGGTGTTATTTTTGGAGCCCTCAACGAGATGTCAATCGCATGGAAAGTTGCTGAAAGAGCTGTTGAGGAAGGTGCAATGATCACTTTGTCAAATACTCCAATCGCAGTAAGAATGGGTACAGTAAATGCACTGTCAGAGAAGTTAAACTGCGAGGTTATTCCTGCTGATGCAACTAACGTTGAGGACTTGGAGAACGTATTCAAGCGCTCAATGGAGGTTTTGGGTGGTAAGATTGACTTCGTTCTGCACTCTATCGGTATGTCACCAAACGTGCGTAAGCACCGTACATACGATGACTTGGACTATAAGATGCTTGACACTACACTGGATATCTCAGCTGTTTCATTCCACAAGATGATTCAGAGTGCTAAGAAACTTGATGCTATCAACGACTATGGTTCAATCCTTGCACTCTCTTACGTAGCTGCTCAGCGTACCTTCTACGGTTACAATGATATGGCTGATGCTAAGGCATTGTTGGAGAGTATCGGTCGTAGCTTCGGTTATATTTATGGTCGTGAGAAGCACGTACGTATCAATACTATTTCTCAGTCACCAACAATGACAACTGCTGGTTCAGGTGTGAAGGGTATGGATAAGCTCTTCGACTTCGCTGATCGTATGTCTCCATTGGGCAACGCAAGTGCTGATGAGTGTGCTGACTATTGTATCGTAATGTTCTCTGACCTCACCCGTAAGGTGACAATGCAGAACCTTTACCACGATGGTGGTTTCTCAAATGTAGGTATGAGTCTTCGCGCTATGGCTACATACGAGAAGGGTCTCGATGAGTATAAGGACGAGAACGGTAATATTATCTACGGATAGTAAAGCCTCCGACAGAAGCCTCCCCCAACCCCTCCGAAAGGAGGGGAGTGCAAATAAAAGGTGGGTAGGAATAAAGGGATTATCTTTATTATGATAGTTTTCCACTACTATCGAATATAAATCCTCTTTATGATTACGATGAGGAAGGTTCTAAGGAAAATAATAAAAAGCTCCAGTAAGTGAAAACTTATTGGAGCTTTTTATTTCTATCGTTATTCTCGAAATAGCTTATTGTACCAAATCTTAAGCAAGTTTGCCTCCCTCAAATCATTTTCCATACCAAACCATACGCTAATTTGTCTCCCTCCCCCTTCGGGGAGGGTTGGGGTGGGGCTTTATTTCCTTCCAAAGTCGGCAGGAATCTCACCCCACTGCTTTGTTTCCCACTTTATAATAGGTGTTGTAACCTTATGCGTTTGGAGCCAATGTTCCGCGCGAGCGATGACTTGATGGAGTTCTTCAGTTTCTGCATTGCGGACAAAAGTAGTCTTACAACGCTTTTTGTTTACCCATAAGATAGCATTGTAGGAGTCGCTATAAATAACCTTATCCTTGATACCTTGCTTCTCCATCAGTGCCAAAGCATGAACAATAGCGAGGAACTCACCAATGTTGTTCGTTCCCATAACTGGACCAAAATGGAAGACTCTCGCCCCTGTTTGTAGGTCGACACATTGATACTCCATAGGTCCTGGATTGCCAGAACAAGCAGCGTCAACAGCCCAAGAGGGGCATCGCACCTCAAGTGGCAACGGTAATACGGTATCGTTACGGTTGGTAGGAGGGTTTACAAGTTCCTTCATTGGATTTGCTATTTGATGCTGTTGTCTTGTATTGTTCTTTGACTCCAAAGCCATTATAGTCTGCTTAATCTTATTTATTGCTTCCTACAAATGGCTATTTTCTCTTTGTTATAGGTAAACCAAAAGAGAGAAATAGACTAATATTCTTTTGTATACTAAGTTTTTTGCAAGGTGTATTAATCTATATCCCATTAGGTCTCCCCTCCTTTGGAGGGGTTGGGGGAGGTGGGGCTACATCCTCTCTGGCACCTCAATACCGAGCAATGCCATTCCATTCTTGATGACCTTAGCCACATTCTTGGCAATCATCAGACGGGTAATCTTCTCTGCTTCGGTGTCAGCGTTAAGGATGCTGTAGTCATGATAGAACTGGTTGAACTCCTTAGTCAGCTCATAGCAGTAGTTTGCAATACCACTTGGGCTATAGTCGATGCCAGCCTGTGCAACTGCAGCACCGAAGTCATTGAGCTTCTGGATGAGTGCAATCTCCTTCTCATTGAGTGGAGCATCGTCGTTAAGTGATGCTGGCAAGGTGATGTTCTGTGCCTCAGCTTTACGAAGGATACTGCGGATACGTGCGTAAGTGTACTGGATGAATGGTCCTGTATTACCATTAAAGTCAATAGACTCCTCTGGGTTAAAGAGCATATTCTTGCGCGCATCAACTTTAAGGATGAAGTACTTCAGTGCACCCATACCCACGATACGTGCAATCTCGTTCTTCTCTTCCTCTGTGATACCTTCCAACTTGTTCACCTTATCCTCGCTAAGACTCTTTGCATTCTCAATCATTGATGCAACAAGATCGTCTGCATCGACAACTGTTCCCTCACGACTCTTCATCTTACCGTTTGGCAATTCAACCATACCATATGAGAAGTGCACAAGGTCTTTACCCCACTTGAAGCCTAAACGGTCCAAGAGGATAGAGAGAACTTGGAAGTGGTAGTTCTGCTCGTTACCAACGACATAGATCATCTTGTCGATAGGGTAGTCGTTGAAACGCATCTCTGCCGTACCAATATCTTGTGTCATATAAACCGATGTACCGTCCTTACGCAACAAGAGTTTCTGATCTAAGCCCTCATCGGTGAGGTCAGCCCATACAGAGTTGTCTTCCTTGCGGATAAAAAGACCCTTCGCAAGACCTTCTTCCACCTTCTTCTTACCAACAAGATAAGTGTTTGATTCGTAGTAAATCTTATCGAATCCAACGCCCAACGCTTTGTAAGTCTCGTTGAAACCAGCATATACCCAGTTGTTCATCTTCTCCCACAAAGCACGAATCTCTGGGTCGTTAGCTTCCCACTTCACGAGCATGTCGTGTGCCTCCTTAATCAACGGAGCCTCATGTTCAGCCTTTTCCTTTGCCTCATCGGCTGTCATACCCTCTTTCTCATACTGCTCCTGCAGTTGCTTGCACTCCTCTTTGTAGTGCTTGTCGAAGAGTACGTAGAAGTCACCAATCAAGTGATCGCCCTTCTTGCCAGCCTGCTCTGGTGTGATACCATTGCCCCACTTCAGCCAAGCCAACATAGACTTACAGATGTGGATACCACGGTCATTCACGATATTTGTCTTAACCACCTTGTTACCGTTAGCCTCCATAATCTGTGCCAACGACCAACCGAGGAGGTTGTTACGTACGTGACCAAGGTGAAGTGGCTTATTTGTGTTAGGTGAAGAGTATTCAATCATCACCAATGGACTCTCGTCTGTCACACGCTTCTCGCCAAACTTCTCGTCAGCGTTGATATCATTCAACAGACCTGTCCATGCTGCTTGCGCAATAACGAGGTTGAGGAAGCCCTTTACAACGTTGAAGTCGGCTACAGCCTTACAGTTCTTCTTCAGGTATTCACCTAAATCCTGTGCCGTATCTTCAGGCTTCTTGTGTGAAGTCTTCAGCAATGGGAAGGTGACGAGTGTGAGGTTACCCTCAAAGTCGCTGCGTGTCTTCTGCAGCTGAATCATCTTTTCAGGAACTTCTGTTCCATACAATTCCTTTACAGCTGCAAGTGCAGCAACGGTAATTTGCTCTTCTATCTTCATCTTTTGTTTCTTTTTATCTGTCTGCAAAGTTACGGAAAATCAGCTGAATAACGGCAGGAGGAGGGTGGTTAATTCATAATTCATAATTCATAATTCATAATTATGATTAGTTTTAACTCTCAATTTATGAACCATAATTCATAATTATGATTAGTTTTAATTCAAAATTTATATCTTATTCTTTATAATTTTATTGTTTGTCAGTTGTAATTATGTTTGCCCTTTTATGCAGTCTAATAAACAATCTTGTGTAAGCTTGTTAGTAGTGTTTTGCGGTCGTGTTGTTGCTCAGCACGAGTGGTGTTATTGGTAAGCACCAATGGTGTTGAGCGCTAATCGCCATGCAATGTATGACGGGGGGAGATATCAACTTGTTGTTAAAAAAGAATCATACTGTCAAAAAGTAATTAATGGTTATTCGATGTAGGGGCTTACTTTTTTAAGTTTAAAACGATGATAATAGAGGATATATGATTTAAGTTTTATCGGCTATAATGCTTACTTTTAGTTGTAAAGTCTTGTATTTATGTGTGTTGAGTTCTGTTGAAAAATAGTTTTATTTCTTGTTTATTTGCAATATTTACGCTATCTTTGCGATTAGATTAACTATAAAAAAATAGATCATATGCGTAAAAGTATTCAGAAGTGGACTTATGCCCTTGTAGCCAGTGTTTTTGCATTGGTAATGTGTTTTAGCCTTAGTGCTTGCGGTAGTGATGATGACAATGATGTAAATAATGGGATAAGTCCTGTTCTTTACAGTGATTTTGGAGGTGAAATCGGTGTCAACTATCCATTGGGTATCTCAGGTAAATTTGTTGGTTTCTCTATTCCTAAGAGCCAGGCAGGAAAGATTGTTGACTTAACAAAGGGCGGCGATTGGGTAGCTGGTGGTTCTGTCGTTGGTGGTTTGTATAGGTATGATAACCATTTCTTCCAGAAGGGAAGTTATGTTTATCTTCTCAGGACGGGTGCAAATGAGATAGAACTCCGTTATAAATATATTTGGAAAGAAGGTACAGCAACTCGTACAGTAGAGGGAAACTATAAGAACGTAAAGATGACAACGCATCAAGATGCGATTGATTGGGCACATAGGCAGGGCTTGAATTAAAGTCTAATTAGCTTTTTCAGAAGAAATCATAAAAGGAGATTGTACCAGAGTATCAGGTTCTACCATTGATATTTCTGGCATAATCTCCTTTTATTTTTTGCTTTCTCTTACTGCGCATTAAGGAGGTGATAAGGGAGAAAAGATGAAAACGTGTGTCTTGTTTGTAAATCCCCTCTTGTTCAGACTATGCCTTTTCTGTATAATATCCACCCTTTTCTTTGATATAATCAATGAGTTCTGCAAAGATTTGGTTTTGTCTTAATGTCGGCTCATTACCTGTAAGAATCAGCTGTTTGCGGGCTCTTGTGATGGCAACATTCAGTTTACGGTCGATGGGTTGACCATCTTCGTAGAATGTGTTGGCGGTGAGGAAATCGAGTTGATAGCGACTTTGAATGGTGAAAGAATAAAGAATGATGTCACGTTGGCTACCTTGATAGCGTTCAACGGTATCAATACTGATTTCTTCCAGTTCGGGAATACCGAGCTTCTCAATCTCCTTTCTAATCATTGCAATCTGATTGCGGTAAGGCACAATGACACCAACAGACTTCTGTGGGTCGAAGTTTTTGCCGAGTTGTCGGTATAAACGTCTTAGCAGGTCGGTAATGATACGCGCCTCTTCCGTGTTTACCTTTTCTGAAATATTCAGTTGTCGACACGGCTTTGAAGGGATGAAAATCATACGATGCGCCTTCAAGACATTATCCGTCTCGTCCTCACTCGTTTCGTTATAAGCTAATGTCTGCTCCAACTGATGCGCTAATGGTACGCATTCAAGTTGTTCGCGTGCGTAGAACTTACGGTTTGCAAAGTCTGCAATATCCGGATGCATTCGCCCTTGTTTGTGCAGTGTACCAATGAAATCAGTTCTCCCTGCTGCCCGCTCGGTTAGGATAAGGCGTTCAAAGAGGGAGTTTGCGCAAGAGTTAAGGTGGATTGCTTTCAGTGTTTCGTCTTCAACAAGCACTTCCGTATCATCCTGTTGTACCACCGCTGGCAGCTGTTTATGGTCGCCAATTAGTATAAACTTACCGATGGCCTCACCCCCCGCCCTCTCCTTCAGAGAGGGAGCTGCAAGATTGGTGAGGTTTTGCTGTATGTTTGCAGAATGTTTATTTTCCATATTATAGTCCCCCTGCTGTAATCCTTTGAGGGAGTTGTTAGCAGCAGCTCCCTCTCTGAAGGAGAGGGCGGGGGGTGAGGCTATAATTCTTTTTAGCACCCATTCTGTCTGGTTTATTACCTCGTTATTGGTGAATCGTAGTACATAAAAACCTTGTTCATTAAGATATTTTGTACGGATAGTATCCTTTTCTTGCTGTTCTTCACTATTATGATACTCACCATCAACTTCAATGATAAGACTAATTTCTAAGCAGATAAAATCTGCTATATAGTCCCCAATGGCATGCTGTCGTCTGAATTTCAATCCTAACTGTCGGTCTCTTATACACTGCCAGAGTAAGGTCTCTGCGTCAGTCGGTGTCTTACGGTTATTAACAGCATTGTTTTTAAGAATCTGATAGATGTCAGGGTGGGCTGTACGAAGGGGAGACGTCTTAGTCCCTGCGCTCTCCTTGAGAGAGTGAGTTGCAAGATTGGTGAGGTTTTGTTGTATGTTTGCAGAATATTTATTTACCATATTATAGTCCCCCCGCTGTAATCCTTTGAGGGAGTTGTTAGCAGCAGCTCCCTCTCTGAAGGAGAGGGCGGGGGGTGAGGCTGTAAGTAAACCAATAATATTTGGTTCTAATATTTGACTTGCTTCGTCAATGATGGCGAGGTCGAACTGCTTGATATTAAAGAGTGCAGCATTGCTGTTCATTGTTGAGGTTGTGGCTACAACGATGCGCGCATCTGCTAAGGTAGACTTTATGCTGTTGAGGGTTGCGTTGTCATCTAACACTTCCTTCAACAGATGGTCACTATATTTCGGGTCGCAACTGAACTCATTACCGATGCGGATATAGTCAAGTTCGTTCTCTGTCAGCATATTACAAATCTCGTCAACAGCACGATTTGTGTAGGCAAGGAGGAGGATTGAACTTTGAACTTTGAACTTTGAGTTTTGAACTTTAGGCTTTTCTGCCAACTGCTCACGTACAAGGAATTGCAGAGCCTGCGAGGTTTTGCCAGTGCCGGGAGGACCGATAAGAAGGAAATAGTCCTGTGCCTGCTTTGCTTTCAAGATGATTTCGTCATAATCGGGATGGTAGCTGTGGGATAAGGTCAGCGACTTATCGACGCATGGCACACGCTGTCCCAAAAGTAGCTGACGGCGTTCTTCGTTTGAGGTGATGAAGGTGTAAAGACTTCTGATAGACGATGTACCACCGATGTCACTACCAGTATGCTCAATAGCGAAGTAATCTCCGCTGATAAGGTCAGGGTTTTGCTGTCCATCATTGAGGTGTATAACAAGTCTGTCACCATGTATCTCCTGCAGTGAACCTTTGAAAAGGATACTCATTCTCACGTCAGGAGCGTCGTTCTTCTTGTACGAATAGAGATAAATCATATCTCCTCGGCGAAAGTTAGGGAGGAAATCTTCGCCCTGTTGGGGTACAGCGAGTGTAATCGTATCATAGCCGTTGAACGAGCTGCTACGCTCTTTCTCTATGATAGTCAGTCCTGTATAGATGTTTCCTGTCTCTTTCTTCTCTACAAGAGGCATGTTCCAAAGGTCGGCATTGCTGTTTCCTACACCTTCCTGTACACCCACCTTCGACACTAATTGTTCTTTGATAACAAAGGTCATCATACGTGTGAAATAAGCACGTTCGAGGTCGTTGAGTTGGTGAAGTGGTGCCAGTGTCTCAGTGAGTTGTGGTAAGAGGTATCTGTTGTAGAAGTTATCGTTTTGCTTCTCAATGTTCAATGTCTGCGGTGTGAGCAATGGCAACATCCTATCAAAGCCATTTTCAGCCATCCAGAACTCCGTTGCCACGGCTTGATTACGGAAGCGGATAGCTTCACGAATCAGCTTTTGCAGTGGCTCCACTTCGAGGAGTCCGTCGGGTAGGGGATATTTAGAATATAAGAGTTGGATGTGTGCATTCTTCGGACTGAGTTGGAAGTTATATTGCAAGATACCGTAGTAGAGCAACACCTGCACGTAGTGTTTCTCAACATGGAGTGAGCCATGCGGATTTTTATATTTGCGTTCAATAAAAGTATTCTTTCCCGACTTCTGCTCAACAAGTAGTTTTAAGTCGGTTGTCATCAAGTCGACACGACCCTGTATGCCCAATCGTTCGCATACAAAGGAAGGTTCAAGAATCGCTTTCTCACGGTCGAAAGTTTGGAAGATTTCATCAACAATTTCCTTGATATTCTCCACCTGTCGTTCTGCATCTTGTTTGAAAGATGCTGCATCAAAGTCGGGACAGGTCGCATAGTCCAAAGCCTTCTCTTTGAAGTTAGAACGGAAGGTTTCTTTAATGTCGTATCCTGCAGGATGATTGATGATATCATCGAGTGCAGAACCAGCGAAGTTACCTAATACAATGTGTTTATTGCTCAGGCGGGGAGTAAGTCTGTTGACAGTGAAAAGCAGCGGATGGTGTCCATAACTTTCAAAACAATTAGCAATGGTAGAGATATCTATCAGATAGTCTGGCTCAACGACGATAAGGCGCGGTATGACCTTCTTTCGGGTGACAGTACAGTCAAGAAGATTCAGCTGCATTCCTTCGCGTAGCATCGGGCGTAAGTAGCTGAAATCAATGTAGTCTGGTGTGTTCATATAGTCCACCATCAAGAGTTCTTCGCTACTGTCTTGATTGGTTACAGCTACCTGAATAGTACTGTCGTCCCACTCTCTTACGATACAACGAATGTAACGATAATTCGTAATCTGTATATTCTCCGTTGTGCGTCCACGTGCTGGAATTTTCCCAACAAGGAACGAAGGAATAGCCTCCTGCACAACAGCAGAAACGAAAATAGCCAAGGCACGACAGTCGTAAGCCACGTCTTCAGGGAGAATCGGGGCGTAAGAGTTACTATGTCGGCGCATTTTCTGGATTGCCACAATATCCTGTGGGGCGATGTTATGCTGCCTACAGAGCGACTCCACCTGCGAAGAAAGGTTGCCGAAACCATGTCGGGTATTCTTTAATCCTTCATGACAAGCAATGACGAGCGTCTCGTGCATGATGAGTGCCTGTGCTTCAGATGGTGCCGAAAGGATGTCAGCGATACGTGAGAAAAGTTCGTGTGCCATTATGATAATGTTTCCCCAGTCCTCTTAATAAAGAAGAATTGTTTTTATACTATGCGTGAGGACTAATTCGTTGGGTTATGTTTTGAGTGGGTGTTATTGCTTAGTTATCAGTTGGTTGTGAGCGTTCTTTATTGTAAAAAGCCTATTGTTGTGAATTATTTTCATGAAGAGAAGAATTTATTTTCATGAAAATAAATATTTCTTTTCACGATGAAAAATATTTCTTTTCATGAAAATAATTCACCAAAGCGAAGCTTTTTAGCTCGCTTACTGTCCTCCTAAGCGTTCAAAGAAAGTGAAAATTTCCTCCCAAGTCTTGAACTCTTCGCTACCGAAAAGTAGGCTTGTGCCGAGGAAGTCATCGTGTTCAGTACTACTGATGAAGTAGTCGCCATAGAGAAGTTGAGGCTGGTTGGTGAAGATCGTATGGTTCCACGCTGGTGCACTGAAGGCATCTTCTATCCATGCCTGCTGTTCAGTGATGGCTGACGGATAGTTGGTTGGTGCAGGACACACGAAGAATACGTTGTAGTTATCAAGTAAGAACTCGTAAGTTTTGTTTAAACTTGATTTCGGTTTGCCGTATCCATCAGCGAGGGTGTTCTGGTCAATGAGTACCGTACGACGCTCGCGGCCTTCTTGTCGGTCGTCAATCCATCGGATAACAGGCATGAGGTAATGGAAAACAGCTTTCTCGATGAGTCGGTGTTCACCATGAAAACGGATCGCCTGAGGGTAATGTTCGTTGAAAAGGTCGAAGGTGTGGACAACAGGGTCTGCATCACCAAAGAGTCCGAAGACGCGTTGCTGCTCTTCCTCTGTCACTTGTGAGAAACACTTTTCAGTTATCTCTTTGTATTCCTTTACCAATGCTTTGGTTACGATAACCTCTTGTACGCCATCTTGTCGTGGATTTTGGAACACCTGTTTACCCATCATATTCGTCTCGCTGATGGTTGTTCCCATTTGAAAAGCAGGATTCACGCAGATACGGTCGACACCATAAAGCATCTCGGTGTACATACCTCCCATTGAAGTACCAATGATAAGGTCGGGTTTTTCGGTATTAACAAGGTTGCGCAATAGTTCCATTGCCTCCTTAGGATGTATGGGGAGGTCGGGCGCAATGACTGTAGCTTCGGGCATATAGTCCCTCAGTATCTGTACCGTATGACTTGAACCGGCTGACATAAAGCCGTGAACGTAGATAATCTTCTTTCCTACCATAAGGTCGGGAAAGGTCTTTTTATATTGATTTTCCATTGATTCTTTTTAGGAGTTAAAGGAGTTGAAGGAGTGAAATGGAGGGAGATAAATCTGGAGTTAAAGGAGTTAAAGGAGTGAAATGGAGTTAAGACAAATGTGTTGTGGGTGTCTTTATGTTGATTTCCCATATTAAAAACAACTTCAAATCTTGCCATTTGGAACTCTTTTTCAAGCCCTTTTAAATGATTATTTGTGAGATAATAGTGTGATAACTATACCCCCTCTTTTCCCCTCTTTGCCTCCCCTCCCTTCGGAGGGGTCGGGGGAGGCTTCCTATATCAGTGGCAAACTGATACCATTTATCTTCTGATAGATGTCGAGTGCATAGATATCTGTCATTCCACTGATGAAGTCGAGGACTGCCATGATGCGTGTTTCAAGGCAAGGACTTTGAATATCATACTGGCTTGAGAAACGTCGGATGAGCTGCTGACTGTGGAAGTGTTCAGGCTCAACAGCAGCACCAATGAGTGCTTCCATCAGTGTTTCCATAATCTTATAGCCTGATAACTCAACGTCGAGGACTGCTTTACTGCGGTAAATCCTATCCACTGAGACCTCTGTACAGTGTTTGTAAGCCTGTCGGGGAAGCTCAGAAATATGCTTGATGAGCGACCCTTCGAAGGTTCCATTGAGTATCTCCTCTTCGTGTTCTACAAAGACATTGACACATTCAGCCTCCAATAGTCCTACAGCACAGGCACGGAAGTAAACAACTTGTTCGTTTTGGTCGGTCACACCCTCGTCTTCTATGCGCTTTCTAATGCTCTTTCTGGTTTCTTCATCGAAGAAGCCAAGGAGCAAATCGGCAGTCTCCTCAAACGAAAGAAGTTTGAGTTTGTGGGAGTCTTCGATATCCATAATCTCGTAACAGATATCGTCTGCAGCCTCCATAAGATAGGTCAACGGATGACGAACATAACAGATACCATCCTCAGAGCTATCCTTTTGAATGATACCTAATTCATCAGCAATCTTCTTATAGGTTTCTTCTTCCGTAGCAAAGAAACCGAACTTGCCGTGTTTGCTGGCATAAGTAGAACTGAAAGGATACTTTACGATACTCGCTAAAGTGCTATAAGTCATCACAAAACCACCTTCTCTTCGGCCTAAGAAACGATGGGTCAGTAAGCGGAAGGCATTGGCATTGCCCTCAAAATGAGTAATATCTTCCCAGAAGTGTGGGCTAACTTTCTCCTTCAAGCTAATCCCTGGCCCCTCTGTGAAGAATGCCTGCATAGCCTTTTCGCCACTATGCCCGAAGGGAGGATTACCCATGTCGTGTGCATAACAAGCTGTCTGTACGATGGTTCCAATCTCTTCAAAGAGCGTACCACGCAACTCTGGGTGTATTTCGATGAGTCTTTTTGCAACGTCATCACCTAAAGATTTACCCAAGGAAGCCACCTCTAAAGAATGAGTTAGGCGGTTGTGCACAAAGACACTACCCGGAAGAGGGAAGACTTGAGTCTTGTTCTGCAGTCGTCGGAACGGTGCAGAGTAAATCAAACGGTCGCTGTCACGCTTAAATTCAGAGCGGTCATCGTGTCGAAGGGCGTGACGCTCTTCCTGTCCGAGACGCTTGTTGGATATGAGTTGTTGCCAGTTCATTGCGGGATTTTTGGGTGATGGGTGTTGAATATTGGGTGTTGGATGTTGAATGTTGGGTGTTGATGATTTCTGTTTATGATTTATTGGGGGCTTGAAAGCTACACACAAAAGTAATTAAAATTGGCTAAAAACAAGTTTTTTACTTCATAAAATGTATGAATGTGGCTTTAAATGCTTAATTTTGTACCTTATTATATGGCAATGATACAGATAAAAGTAATTAATAAAGGGCATCAGCAGCTTCCTGCTTATGCTACTTCACAGAGTGCGGGGATGGACCTCCGCGCTAATATCGATGCACCTATCGTACTGCAACCCATGGAGAGAAGACTTATTCCAACTGGTCTTCATATTGCACTTCCAGTAGGTTTTGAAGCACAGGTGCGCCCTCGTAGCGGTCTTGCTTTGAAGCATGGACTGACTGTTCTCAACTCTCCTGGTACGATTGATGCCGACTATCGTGGTGAAATCATGGTACTACTCATTAACTTCTCAGATGAACCTTTTACCATCAATGATGGTGAACGCATTGCGCAGATGGTCATTGCACGTCACGAACAAGCAGAGTTTGTTGAGGTAGAAGAACTCGATGAGACCGAACGTGGTGAAGGCGGATATGGCCATACGGGCGTGAAATAAAGACAAAGAAAGAAACGATAAATGTTCAATAACGTTATATTGAAAGTCACAAAGATGCGCCGTACCCTCCTTGCTCTTGCTTTGTTGGGCGGCTCTTTGGCGGTGCATGCTGATCGAGAGGATAGCCTTCAAAGTTATAACTACTTCTTCCTTGAGGCGATACGGCAGCAAGAAATGGGCAACCTTACGGCTGCTTTCGACCTTCTGTGCCATGCACGCGACCTCAATCCACAAGCTCCAGAGGTTTATTATCAGTTAGCTGCTTTTTATGTGGATATGAAGAAGGATGCGGTGGCACGTGAATACTTCGAGAAGGCAGCAAGTCTTGACCCCGAAAACTCAGCTTATCAAGAGAAATTAGGAAAGCTTTATGTGTCACAGAAAGACTATCCTAATGCAATAAAAGCCTTCGAACGCCTTTATGAATCCAATAAAACGCGTTCTGACATACTGCAAATTCTCTATCAACTCTACGGTTCCCAGAATGATTACAAGATGATGATTAAATGCTTGGAACGTCTGGAAACACTGGAAGGAACCAATGAGCAGATTTCACTTAGTAAGATGCAACTCTACGAACAGATGGGAGAAAAGCGCAAGGAGTATGATGAATTGAAGTCACTCGTTGACAGTCATCCGCTCGATCTTAACTATCGTGTGATGTTCGGAAACTGGCTTTTGCAGAATGGAAAGAAGAAGGAAGCACTTCAAAAGTATCGTGATGTACTGAAAGAAGACCCTGATAACTCGCTTGCCAAGCTTTCCATGATGGATTATTATAATAATATTGGAGACAAGGCTACTGTAAAAACAATCCTACAGGAACTCTTGCAATCGCCAAAAACAGAAAAGGAAGCGAAGTTAGAGTTACTCCGTCAGGTCATTACAAGCAGTCAGAAAGATAATACTCCAGATAGTACTGAGGTGATGAGGCTCTTCTCTGTAGCCTTAGCTGTTCCTCAAGAAGATGCCGATATCTATATGCTTAAAGCCGCATATATGACACTTCGCAAGCAACCAAAGGCTGCAATCAATCGCATTTATGAGCAAGCTCTTGAGGTAGAACCCGATAATTCGCGTGCAAGAATAGCATTGATACAGAATATTTGGGATACACAAGACTACGATAAGGTCATCGCTATTTGCCGACCAGCCATAGAATACAACCCAGATGAGATGGCATTCTATTACTTCCAAGGTATGGCTCAGTTCCAAAAGCACGACGGTGACGCGGCACTGGAGACCTTCCGCAAGGGAGTTGGGCAGATAAAGCAAGACAGTGATCCAAGTATTGTGTCAGACTTCTACGGTATCATGGGTGATATCCTGCATGAGAAAGGACTCAATAAAGAAGCTTTTCAAGCCTATGACAGCTGTTTGCAGTGGAAAGCAGACAATGTTGCTGCATTGAACAACTATGCCTATTACCTCAGTGAGGCGAACGAAAACCTCACAAAGGCAGAGCAGATGAGCTATAAGACTATTAAGGCTGAGCCAAATAATAGTACTTATCTTGATACCTACGCATGGATTCTTTTCCAGCAAAAGCGCTACGAAGAGGCTAAGATATATATCGAACAAGCGATTCGTAATGACTCTACACTGAGCAACGTAGTCAAGGAACACGCTGGTGATATCTATGCACAGACAGGCGATATAGAGAAAGCTCTTGAGTTCTGGAGGAAAGCGCTCGAAGGAAATAAGGAGAATGCGACATTGAGAAAGAAGATAGAACTAAAGAAATACATAGCAGAATGAAGAAAACAAAGATATTACTTGTAAGCATGACTGCCCTGCTATTGGCATCATGTGGTACAAAGAAAGCTGTGATTCAACAGAAACCAGTCCAGGATAACAAGGTAGCACAGCAGACAGCACCTGCTACAAAGGATAGCAAGATGCAGAGTGTTGTTGTCATGCAGCGTGTTGCAGACAATGCACTTTACCAAAAGAACCTCGTTTCAAATCTTACTTTTACGCTCAATGATGGGCGTAAGGATATTACCGTACCAGGCATTTTGCGTATGCGTAAAGATGAGGTTATCCGTCTACAGTTGCTGATTCCAATTCTTCGTAGTGAGGTGGGACGTATCGAGTTTGCAAAGGATTATGTCCTCTTCATCGATCGCATCCATAAGCAGTATGTAAAAGCAAGCTACGATGAGGTAGGCTTCTTGCGTGATAATGGGATCAACTTCTATTCACTCCAGTCGCTTTTCTGGAATCAAGTGTTCATCCCTCGTCAACAAAAGGTGAGCGAAGCAGACCTCTCACAGTTTGCTGTTGATGAGAGTAAAGCACAGACAGAGGGTTCTACTCTGATAAGTCTTAAAGACGGAAAGATGGATTATAAGTGGTCAGTTAATCCTAAGAGCAATCAGATTGTCCTAACAACTGTTACTTATAATAGCAATACGCATGGTGCTTCAAAGCTCTCATGGAGTTATGATGACTTTAAAGCGTTTGGCTCAAAGCTCTTCCCTGCAAGTCAGATGTTGACAATCAATACACCAAAGTTTGGGCAGAAGCCAGCAAAGACACTTAAGGCAAGCTTTGATCTTGAGAGCTTCAGCGATGCCAGCGATTGGGAAGTTTTTACCACACCATCTGATAAGTATACAAAAGTAAGCGTAGAGGATATCCTCGGCAAACTAATGAACTTTTAAATGAAACGTCTTTCTTTATTATTCATATTGTCAATCATGTGTATGCTGAGTGTTTCTGCACAGCATTCACGTAAGCATAGGAAACAGCAAAAAACAGCTGTGGCTCAATCCGTTGAACCCCAAACTACCGTAAAAGGTAAGGGTAAGAAAGCTGTAAATGCGATTAATAACAACCACGCTGTAGCACCTGCTACTCCTATAAAAGGGCAGAAGCCAATAGTTGAGAAATTGCAAACGCAACCCCAACCGAAGGGAAAACAGCAGCAGGGTAAGTTACAACAGCAGCAACAACTCAAGGGACAACAACCTCAAGTGAAGGGACAACAGACTCAACTCAAGGGTCAACCTGCTCAAGTGAAGGGTCAGCAAGTTGTCCGTGGTAAGGGTGCTGTACGCAACGCTCATGTTGGTAAGAAGGGAGCAAAGGGTCCTGCATACGTGACGACAGAGGAAATCAAAGGCTTGCAACAGCAAAACCTGAAGTTGCAAAAAGAGATTTCAGAGCACGAAGAGGAAATGAAAGTAAAGCAGAAGGACGTTGATGACCGTCTGCAGAAGATTGTACGCCTTGATACTGAAATCGGTCAGCACCAAAGAACGATTGATACAATCGCCACAGATATCAAAGGATTGGATTCGAATATCGGTATTCTGAAAGGTCAGTTAGCTTCTCTTGAGTCACAGTTGGGTGAACGTCGTGCTCGTTTCATCCGCTCTATGCGTTACATGGCACGTCATCGTAGTATTCAAGACAAGTTGATGTTCGTTTTCTCTGCAAAGAACTTGACGCAGATGTATCGTCGTCTTCGTTTCGTACGTGAGTATGCTGCCTATCAGCGTGCGCAGGGTGAACAGCTCAAGGCTAAGCAGATGCAGGTAGATGAGAAGCATACACAGCTGAAACAGGTGCGTGTCAATAAGAGTAATCTTCTCTATAAAGACCGTCAGGTACATGCTCAGATGGAGCGTAAGCGTGTTGAACAGCAGACGGTTGTAAGTTCTTTGCAAAACGACCAAAAGGTGTTGCAGGGTGTTATCGCACAGCGTCGTCAACAGCAGCAGGCTCTGAATGCACAGATTGACCGACTTATTCAGATTGAAATACAGAAGGCACGTGAACGTGCTATTGCAGAAGCAAAGGCGCAGGCTGCCGCTCGTGCTGCTGCCGCTAAGAAACGTGCAGAAGAATTGGCACGTAAGAAAGCCGCTGCAGAGGCTGCCGCTCGAGAGAATGCGCGCCGTATTGCAGAGGCGAAAGAGCGTGAAGCAAAGGCAAAGGCTGCCGCTCGTGCTGCTGCTGAGGCTGCCGAGAAGGCTCGTCAGGAAGCCGCTGCTCGTGCTGCTGCAGCCAGAGCTGCTGCAGAAAAGGCACGTCAAGAGGCTTTGCAGAAGGAGCGTGCTGCTGCTCGTGAGCGTGCTATTCGTAAGGCTGAAGAGCAGGAAGCTGCTGCTACGGCTGCACAAGAAAAGGCTGAGGCTCGTGCTGCTGCTGAGAAGGCTCGTGCCGACCAGATGGCGCGTGAGGCTGAAGCAAATCGTGTGGCTGCCGAACGCAAGGCTGATGCCGACCGTGAACGTGCTGCTCGTGAGGCTGAAGCTGCAAGAGCTTCTGCTGCTGAAAACAATGATATGCTCAGTTCTGCCGATCGTGCGATAACAGGTAACTTTGCCAATAACCGTGGTAGATTGCCAATGCCATTGTCGGGTCAGATAGTTAGTCACTTTGGTCAGTACAATGTGGCTGGTATGTCAAATATTCGCTTGAACAATGATGGTATCAATATCAAGGGTGCTCCTGGCAGTGCTGTTCGCAGTGTCTTTATGGGCGAGGTGAGCGGTGTCTTCATGGCAGGCGGCATGAGTGTCGTGATGATTCGTCATGGTATTTACATCACTGTTTATGCTAATTTGGGTTCTGTCGGTGTCAGCAAGGGTCAGAAGGTTGGTACGGGACAGACCATCGGAACCGTTGGTAGGACTGGTATTCTTCAGTTCCAGTTGCGTAAGGAGACAGCTAAACTGAATCCAGAGCAGTGGTTGCGCTAATAAGCATCCTCTCTTATATATTAATAATGTGGGCTTATTGAGTTGAAAGTGACGATAATTCGTTTCGTGTTTTAGCATCTTTCCAAGTTCAATAAGTACGTTATAACTAAATTATCTTCATGAGAAGGAATATTTCTTTTCATGAAGATAATTCTTTTTTATCATGAAGAAGATTGTTTTTTATCATGAAGAAAAACCTTCTTCGGCAGCTGTCAGGTAAATCTTTTCCTCCTAATGGTTAGCTTTCAATACCTTACAGTCTTCTTTGTTATATCCACAATGCCCCTTTCTTCTCATCTTTAGCTGATGTGTTGATGCTTCGCACATGTCGTGCTAAGGCTTCGCACATATCGTGCGGATGGTAAACACCAATGGTGCGGAGTACTAAATACATCGAAATATGTTATGTAAATGGACTCAACTAATTAATGAAAATTGCATAGAAGATATTATTGTGGATTCTTATCGTAGACTTTTAGCTTTCTAATAGGTACTCATGTGGAATTCATTTTGTTCTATAAAAGAAAATAATTGTCCTGTTCTTCTCTGTTTGGTAGAGGAAAAGCAAAAGGGTAAAATTGCAATTTAATATCTAATTTATTTTTTGCTTTGCGGATAAATGTTTATATTTGCAGAAAATAAAGTACAATCAGCTATTTGAATAAAAGACTTTCAGGCTTTTTTATATGTGCTGATTGGTCGAAGATAAATTAGGAAACAATGCAGACAATCGGACATCTCTCTGTTCTTATTCACGAACAAGCAAAAAAATACGGAGCAAAACCAGCTATCACTTTCCGTAACTTTGGCAGTCTGGACTGGAAGACAGTGTCATGGAACCAGTTCTCAATGCGCGTAAAGGAAGTGTCAAATGCGCTCTTGAACCTCGGAATGAAGCCACAAGAGACTATTGCTGTGTTCTCACAAAACTGTATTCATCATCTCTATACAGATTATGGTGCATACGGAGTACGCGTGATTAGCATTCCGTTCTATGCAACAAGTTCTGAACAACAGATACAGTATATGATTCAAGATGCCAATGTAAAGTTTCTTTTCGTTGGCGAACAGGAGCAATATGACAAGGCGCGTCGTATTCAATCTCTTTGCCCTACATTGGAACGTATTATTGTCTTCGACTCAAGTGTACGCCTTAGTCAGCATGATCCAAACTCTATCTATTTCGCAGACTTCTTAAAGTTAGGTGAAGGCTTTCCACGTGAAGCAGAGGTAGAAGAGCGTTTGGCGCAGGCAAACTATGATGATATTTGTAATATTCTTTACACAAGTGGTACTACAGGTGAGAGCAAGGGAGTTATCTTGACTTATAAGATGTATCAGGCTGCTATGGATGCCAATAGAAAGAGTGTGCCTGTAAATGAAAAAGACCGTGTTATCAACTTCCTGCCGTTCAGTCATGTCTTCGAGCGTGGTTGGGCTTGTTTGTCTCTCGCTGCGGGTGCAGAATTGATTGTCAACACTTATCCAAAGGAGATTCAGCAGAGTATGCGTGAGACGCATCCAACAAGTATGGCTTCCGTACCTCGTTTCTGGGAGAAGGTCTATGTGGCTGTAAAGGAGCGTATGGATAAGTCAAGCATCGTTCAGCGTAAGCTTTTCTATCATGCTTTGAATGTTGGAAGAAAGCGCAATATACAGTATCTTGCACGTGGAAAGCGTGTTCCTTTGACGTTGGAGATGGAGTATAAGTTTGTTAATAAGACTGTTTTGAGTCTTGTTCGCAAACAGTTAGGCTTGGAGAATCCACATCTCTTTCCAACAGCTGGAGCCTATGTCTCTCCAGAGGTAGAGGAGTTTGTACATAGCATCGGTATTAACATGATTGTTGGTTATGGCTTGACTGAGAGCTTGGCAACCGTTACCTGTGACCATGTAGGACTGCCTTATACCGTTGGTTCTGTGGGTAGACCGCTTGAGGGTATTAATATAAAGATTAGCGATGAGGGTGAAGTAATGCTGAAAGGTCCAACGATTATGCCAGGTTACTTCCGTCGTGATACTGCTAATGCAGAAGCATTTGATAAGGATGGTTACTTCCATACTGGTGATGCCGGTTATATGAAGGATGGTGAGTTATTCTTAAAAGAGCGTATCAAGGACCTCTTCAAGACTTCTAATGGTAAGTATATTGCACCACAGATGGTGGAGGCGATGCTGTTAGTAGATAAGTTTATTGAGCAGGTTTCAGTGATTGCTGACCAACGTAAGTTTGTTTCTGCTCTGATTGTTCCAGAGTATTCTGTATTGGAAGAGTGGGCAAGTGAGAATCACATAGAGTTCAAAGATCGTGAGGAGTTATGCCAAGATAAGCGTGTAAACGAGATGATGCGTGAGCGTATCGAAACCTTACAGCAGCGTTTGGCATCATACGAGAAGATTAAACGTTTCACCCTTCTCGCTCACCATTTCTCAATGGAAAACGGAGAGTTAACGAATACGTTGAAGCTAAAGCGTTCGGTTGTAAACCGCCGCTATCATGATGTGATAGAAAAGATGTACGAGGAGTAGGGAAGTAAATGAGTTGACGAGTAGACGTGTTGACGTGTAGACAGGTTAGTTATTAAGACGAATTAGGCTGGGTTTTATCAGCTTTAACAGTTTCATTCGGCTTGCTATTTTTGATAGTCTTACTCGTTCTACCAGTTCTTCTAACCCCATTCCAACGATAAAAGAATAAAGATGATAACAGCAGATCAGCTAAAAGATATTCAAGAACGCACTGAAGCGTTGCACCGTTACCTTGATATTGACAAGAAACGAATAGAGTTTGAGGAGGAACAACTCCGTACACAAGCCCCAGATTTTTGGGATGACCCAGCTCGTGCACAGGAGCAGATGAAGAAAGTTAAGGATATCGAGAAATGGGTTAAAGACTATGATAAGGCACGTGCGTTGGCTGATGAAGTACAGTTGGCGTTCGATTTCTATAAAGATGAACTTGTCACTGAGGAGGAAGTTGATACCGCATACGCTAAGGTTCTTAAGGTAATCGAAGGATTAGAGCTTAAGAATATGCTACGTCAGGAGGAAGATCCGATGGAGTGTGTGATGAAAATTAACTCTGGAGCGGGCGGTACGGAGAGTCAAGACTGGGCTTCTATGCTGATGCGTATGTATATGCGTTGGGGTGAAGCACAGGGATATAGAGTTACTATCTCTGATATACAGGAAGGCGATGAGGCTGGTATTAAGAGTGTGACAATGAAGTTTGAGGGTGGAGAATACGCTTATGGCTACTTGAAGAGTGAGAATGGTGTGCACCGTTTGGTACGTGTTAGTCCGTTCAATGCCCAAGGTAAGCGTATGACAAGCTTTGCCAGCGTCTTCGTTACGCCATTGGTTGATGATACGATAGAGGTATATGTTGACCCTGCTCGCGTCAGTTGGGACACCTTCCGTTCGAGTGGTGCGGGTGGACAGAACGTCAACAAGGTGGAGTCAGGTGTACGTTTGCGCTATCAATATGAAGATCCTGACACTGGAGAACAGGAGGAAATCCTCATTGAGAATACGGAAACTCGCGACCAACCAAAGAACCGTGCTAAGGCTATGCAGCTCTTGAAGTCGCAGTTGTATGACCGTGCAATGAAGAAACGCATGGAAGAACAGGCTAAGATTGAGGCTGGTAAGAAGAAGATAGAATGGGGTAGTCAGATTCGAAGTTATGTCTTTGATGACCGTCGTGTGAAGGATCACCGCACTAATTATCAGACTTCTGATGTGGATGGTGTGATGGATGGTAAGATTGATGACTTCATCAAAGCTTATCTGATGGAGTTTCCAACGGAGGAATAGAAAGCTTCTTCTGTCTTCTCTGAGGGGAGTAAAGAGCCTAAGGAAAAGTGGATTGGGTAAAGATTATCGAAAGAAAAAACTGCGATTATCCCACTGTAATCCAATATTTCTCCTCCTTTTGCGGAACTTAGGGAGGTTTATTCCCTTATTAATAATGATATACAACCTTTTAAAATAATATAACTATGAGTGAAAGAAGTAAAGTAAAGCGTAAGGAAAGAGAACTTAAACAAGAAAAGCAGGCTAATCGTGTCGTTGCTTGGTTGGCTGTGATTTTAGTCGCTTTGGGCGTTCTTACAATCATTATAGCATCAAATAGCTAATAGTAAACAGGATATAAATGATACGCGACTGTTATCTCTTAGATCGTGACAGTCGCTTATTGTATTAACAATAGGGATCTCATGAGTGGATTAGAGATTGAAAGAAAGTTCTTAGTTCATAAGAATATGGACTGGAAAAA
This sequence comes from Prevotella sp. ICM33, assembly GCF_000517825.1. Taxonomy (NCBI): domain Bacteria; kingdom Pseudomonadati; phylum Bacteroidota; class Bacteroidia; order Bacteroidales; family Prevotellaceae; genus Prevotella; species Prevotella sp. ICM33. The sequence goes on along the minus strand of NZ_JACD01000001.1, from coordinate 66,669 downwards.
GCATGCAAGTAGTTGTAGTCACATACAACAAGGATATTTTGCAGCTGTTAATACCGTTCGTGTTCGTATCAGGGACGATAAGGGATATCTGACAATCAAAGGTCCATCACGTACAGGTGGGCTATCACGTTATGAGTTTGAAAAAGAGATTACACTGGAAGAAGCACAGCAATTAATGCTTTTATGCGAGCCAGGTGTGATTGATAAGCATCGCTATCTTGTACCTTTTGAAGGTCATACCTTTGAGATAGATGAGTTTCATGGTGATAATGATGGACTCGTCTTGGCTGAAGTGGAGTTAGGAAGTGAGGATGAATCGTTTGATAAGCCAGACTTTATTGGCTTAGAAGTTACGGGTAATCGCCACTTCTATAATTCCCAGATGCGTCGCAATCCATTTAAGCTTTGGCGCGATATCGTACCAGAAGAATACCGATAAGCAGGGCTATTGTCGAGCCAATAGCATCTGCGAAGAAGTCGAGCCATTCACCACTTCGATTCCCATTTGTACAGTAGGATTGAAGAACTTCAATGAGTCCTCCCATGATAATAGGTAGAAACCAGACCCATACAATGATGAATTTGGGGCTGGGCTGCTTTGTATTGCGTAAGTATTCGAGGCTTATACTTAGGCCTAAAACTAAGTAAATAAGACTATGTGTCCACTTATCTATAAACCGAACAGAGCTCAGTGGCGTTTCTGGAATAGTCATAAAACACAATATCCAAGTTCCGATTACAATAATACAACTAAATGGGTATTTAGTTAAGATGTGTTTTGTTATACTCATATTTTACTTCTAATTTGACACAAAAGTAGATATTTTTTCGTAAATTTGCGCATATATTCAAATCAAATTTCTATGAGTGAACAAAAAAGAGCAAAGTTTGGAAGCAAGTTAGGTATGATTCTTGCCACTGCAGGCGGTGCTGTTGGTTTGGGTAATGTATGGCGTTTCCCTTATATGGCAGGTCAGAATGGTGGTGCTGCTTTCATTCTTATTTATATTGGTTGTATCTTGTTATTGGGCTTGCCTTGTATGATTAGCGAGTTCATTATCGGTCGTCATGCAGCCTCAAATACGGCACGAGCCTATACAAAGTTATCTAATGGGAGTGCTTGGAAGTGGGTAGGTTACTTAGGAGTGCTCACTGGTTTCCTCATTACGGGCTATTACGCTGTCGTTTCGGGTTGGTGTTTGCAATATGGAGTAGCCTCCGTAATGAATCATCTGCACGGTACACCAGATTATTTCAAGTCTTATTTTACAGACTTCTCTACCAATCCTTGGAAACCTGTTTTATGGACCGTAGCTATTCTGTTTCTCACCCACTACATTATTATTCATGGTGTTAGGAATGGTATCGAGCGTGCTTCAAAGATTCTGATGCCAGCCCTCTTTGTGCTTTTGGTGGCTATTGTCGTTGCATCTTGCCTTCTTCCAGGCGCAAGTAAGGGCGTAGAATTCCTATTGAAGCCCGACTTCAGTAAGGTAACAGGCGATGTATTCTTGGGCGCTTTAGGGCAATCATTCTATTCGATGAGTATTGCGATGGGGTGTATCTGTACATACGCCTCTTATTATAGTCGTCATACAAAGTTATTGAACTCAGCAGTACAGATTGGTTTCATTGACACCTGCGTTGCTATTCTTGCAGGTTTGATGATTTTCCCAGCTGCATTTTCTGTGGGAGTAAGTCCTGATAGTGGACCATCTCTTATCTTCATCACCCTTCCAAATGTCTTTGAGCAGGCCTTTGCAAGTATGCCTATAGTTGGCTATATCATTTCAATGGCATTCTATCTGCTGCTTTCAATGGCAGCGTTGACCTCGTTGATATCCCTACACGAAGTGAGTACAGCCTTCTTCCAAGAGGAGTTACACATCAGCCGTCCACGTGCTGCAATGATTGTTACGGCTGGATGTTCGCTTATTGGTGCAGTCTGCTCGCTGTCATTGGGCGATTGGAGTTTCCTCAAGGTGGCAGGTGTCGACCTCTTCGATGTCTTCGACTTTGTGACAGGACAAATCTTCCTACCTATAGGAGGACTTCTCACCTGCCTATTCATAGGCTGGTATGTACCAAAGAAACTGGTGAAGGACGAGTTTACCAACTGGGGAACCACACGTGGTATCTTCTTTGGTGCCTATTACATCCTCATCCGTTTTGTTTGTCCATTGGCTATTCTCGCAATCTTCCTACATCAGTTAGGTGTGTTCTAAGCCATTAGGTAAGCAATTTTCCTCTATCTTCTCTATCCTTGAAAAGTATGAGAAGAAATCCTATACCCACCCTTCTCCAATAGGAGAGGGGATGGGTAAGAAAAAACGAAGTATTAACTTCCAACATTAATTTACAACCTATTATTACCAACTAATACTTAATAATCCTCTAACCCTCCCTTATATATATAATGATTTCTTCTTTTGAAGGATTCATCAGAGTTTAAACATTGTATACTATGAACCTAAAATCAATTTTCTATCTTCATCGTTCCGATCGAAAAGTGCTGTTGCTACTCTTGCTGTTTATCGTTGGTAGCATTGGTTTGATTATCTTTGTTGGCAATCAAACAACGGAAACTTCTGCTGTGAAAAGCGATAGTATAAGTAAGAATAAACCCACTTCTTTCTCCCGTAAAGAGCAACTTCCTATAGTTGAAACAGCTGAAGGTAAACACCTATTTCCTTTCGATCCAAATACAGCTACAGCCGAGCAGCTGCAGCAGTTAGGTTTAGCTCCTTTCCAAGTACGTAATATCATCAAGTATCGTTCTAAAGGAGGAGTCTATCATTCACCGATGGACTTTGCCCGCCTCTATGGTCTTACGCGCAAACAGTATCGAGCGTTAGAACCCTATATAACGATTGGTGATGATTACGAACCAGCCTCCACGCTCGCCTCTGTACAAGCTTATATTGCTCAAAAAGAAGCTGATAAGCAGGCTGCTCATGCAGCTTATGAGGCCTATAAGGCACAAAACACGTATAAACCTAACAGAGGGAATGACCGTGACACCCTTCGCTATCCATTGAAGCTAAAAGTTGGTGAACATATCAATCTCGTTACTGCTGATACAACCCAGCTAAAGAAAGTCCCCGGTATAGGCTCAGGGTGGGCACGTGCCATTCTTAACTACGGTAAACGATTAGGTGGATACGTTGCTGTGGGACAACTGCAAGAGATTGAAGGATTCCCAGAAGAAAGCCTACCTTACTTCTCTATCGCTAACCCACAGACAGAGAAGATAAACCTAAATACTGCAACTCTCGCACAACTTCGTAAGCATCCTTATGTGAATTTCTATCAGGCTAAGGCTATTTGCGACTATAGACGGCTGAAAGGAAAACTAACCAGTCTCTCACAACTCCACTTATTAAAGGACTTTACGCCTGAAGCAATCGAACGTCTGCGGCCGTATGTCGCGTTTTAGGTAGGCATGTTTTATGTGCGATTATAGGGTTCTGATAGAAACTCTTTACTATCTTTTTTCGTTGTGTTGATGCTCCGCACCATTGGTGCTCACCATCCGCACCAATGGTGCGGGGCGTTAATTCCCTTGCTATCTATCGTTGTGTGGAATCTAATAGCAATCATTCCAACAGCTTGAAGATGATTTCTGATAATAAAAAAAGACATTCATTGCTTTGCATTGTCTTTCATTTAGCTTACCTTTGCATAAAGAATAAAGTAAACGCAATGGATATACAGGAGATTTACAAGATTTACCAAGCGCACCCTGTTGTGACCACAGACAGCCGTAACTGTCCTGAAGGAAGTATTTTCGTGGCATTGAAGGGAGCATCATTCGATGGTAATAAGTTTGCAGAAGCAGCCTTAGAAAAGGGCTGTAGCTATGCGATCATTGACGAAAAGGAATATGCAAAGGCAGGCGACGAGCGTTATATCCTCGTTGATGACGCCCTTGTAACTTATAAAGAATTGGCACGCGAGCATCGTCGTCAGTTCTCAATCCCTGTGATTGGTATTACAGGAACAAACGGAAAGACGACAAGTAAAGAACTTATCTCTGCCGTATTGGCTGAGAAGTTTAATGTACATCATACGGAGGCGAACTATAACAACGATGTAGGTGTGCCTCGTACGTTGTTAGGTATTCGTCCAGAACATGAGATTGCAGTTATCGAGATGGGTGCTTCTCACCCTGGTGACATTGAAAAATTGGTTACATACGTAGAGCCAACTTGTGGTTTGATTACTAATGTCGGTCGTGCACATCTTCAGGGTTTTGGTAGTTTTGAGGGCGTAAAGAAGACCAAGGGTGAACTTTATGATTTCCTTAAAGCTCATGGTTGTTTACTTTTTCTCAACGAGAGCAATCCCGATTTGACGGAAATGGCAGAACAGCGAGCGTTTGATCGTATCATAACTTACGGACAAGATGAAACTGCTGATGTGCAAGGTTATGTTGTTAGCTGCGCTCCGTGTTTGAAGTTTGAGTGGCAGTCATCAAGCCTTAACACCCATCAGCCAGCACCTACTATCTACGAAGTGCAAACCCATCTCATTGGTTCTTACAACTTAGATAATATGCTGGCAGCCATTGCTATTGGTCTTCACCTTGGTGTTACGCCACAGCAAATCAACTATGCTTTGGAGAACTATGTGCCTCATAACAATCGTTCGCAGTTGACTGAGACAGCACATAACAAGCTTATTGTGGATGCTTACAATGCTAATCCATCCAGTATGGCTGCTGCGATAGAGAACTTCCAACTGATGGAGGTAGAGAATAAGATGGCTATCCTCGGTGATATGCGTGAACTTGGAGAAGCGTCTGCAGAAGAACATCAGAAGGTTGTGGAATTGCTTAAGGCTACAGACATTCGTAATGTATGGCTTGTTGGAGAGGAGTTTGGAAAGACACAAACCGATTTCCGCAAGTTCCGCGACATTGATGAGGTGAAAAAGGAGATAGCTCTTCATCGTCCAGAGGATCATTATATCTTGATAAAAGGTAGTAATGGCATCAAGCTTTTTGAGCTTCCAGCCTTGCTATAACAAGAAAGAAAAACGGCGAGAAAGTTTGTGTTAGTTCCGAGAAAATAGTTAACTTTGCACTTGCTTTTAAGCTATCGGGATGTAGCGCAGTTGGTAGCGCACTACGTTCGGGACGTAGGGGTCGCCAGTTCGACTCTGGTCATCCCGACTAAAATAAATCGAAGATACAGAACTTCAAGTAATTATCTTTGGTCGTCGGTAAAGTGGTCGGCGAAAAGTCGGTGAACTTTAATTTAATAGAACAAACAGTATTCGATAGGGCATTTCACGCAAAAGTTAGAAAATGCCTAAAAAAAATTTTTCTTCAAAAAACAGACAAACGGCTATTAATGAGATTGTAGGATGGAAAACACCCAAGTTTCATCAAGCCTCTGAATGTTATGTATCTCTCTCTGCATTTGACCCAGAGAGAGGAAAGTTTCGTATCAAGAAGTTTATGCTCGACCACGTCAAGGGCAAGCGTAATCAGAGAGAATATGGAGAAGCCCTTATAAAAAGGTTGACTGAAAAACTTATGCAAGGCTGGAACCCATGGGTGGAACTCGTACAACCTCTTGAGTACACATCATTCGATGATGCGTGCACAAAGTACGAGGTTTATCTATTCAAACTCCTTAAGGAACACAACATGCGTGAGGAGTCTGTTGTTTCGTATTGCAGTAGGATTAAGATACTGAAAGAGTGGAAGGAGAAGCAGAACGTCAATCTGTATTACACTTATCAATTCGATAGCAAGATGGTAGGGCAATTCTTAGAGTATGTTTTTGTTGATAGAAACAACACGCTTCGAACGAGAAACAATTACCTCTCTTGGATTAAGACGTTCTGTAAGTATCTATTGGAGCGAGGCTATATTTCTTCAGACCCTACAGAACACTTTTCTATCGTGCAGCGTCGAGGTCAGCTTAAGAACCGTGATGTTATTCCTGATGATGTCCTGGAGCGAATAAAGGGGTGGTTGATGAAACACAACAAGCATTACCTGCTTGCCTGCTATATTCTACATTATTTATTCGTGCGCCCAAAAGAGATGAGTTATATTAAGGTAGGAGACTTTAATATAGCAAAGAAAACATTATATCTTCATGGTTCAATTGCAAAGAATCATAACGACGCTCTCTTAACGCTTCCTGATCATGTCATTAAATTAATGATAGACCTGCGTATCTTCAATAGTCCTGGACAGTATTTTCTCTTTAGTAATGATTTCAGACCAGGAAAGGAACGACGAACAGAAAAGGCGTTCAGAGATTACTGGAGTCGTTATATCCGTACGAGCTTGAATCTGACCGACAGATACAAGTTCTACAGTCTCAAAGACACAGGTATCACGAATATGCTGCGTGCGAACACCGACATACTTACCGTGAGAGACCAGGCACGACATTCATCAATATTGATTACAGATATATACACTCCCAAGGATATTCAGCAGGCTAATCAACTGCTATTAAATTACAAGGGAGTGCTTTAATCCTATTAAAAGCAGGGCTGTAGGATGGATACTTCTCGTCCTACAGTCCATCTTTCCTACAATTATGAATATACAGAACATCCTCCGAGAACTTAGTAATGAATTAAAAGGGCATAATGCACTAATACAGATACAAGTAGATGGGCAATACGTTATCAAGCATATTGGTGACGTCAACAAATTGGTCGACAACCCTACTCTGATTGCATACAAAGAGGATAGTTCTTTCCTCGACTGGATGGAAGGTGAGATTGACAAGGAAACATATACAGAAGGGACGATTGCGAATCATAAGGCTGCATTAGCGGTACTGAGACGATTTAAGAATGATATGCCCTTTACTCAGGTTGATTACAAGTGCATTTGCGATTTTGAAAATTTCCTGAAAGGTGCTGGATATGCGATTAATACCATTGCAAAGTTTATGAAGATATTTCGTCGATTTGTCAATCTTGCTATCGACGAGGAACTGATGACTGTCTATCCTTTTCGCAAGTATCATATCAAGACGGAGAATGTTCAGAAGCAATCGCTGACAGAAAGAGAACTGAGGAGGATAGAAGATAAGGAGAAGAAGGAAGAATTGACAGAAGAGGAGAGGAAGGTAGTTAAAGGTTTTCTATTCAGCGTCTATTCAGGTCTTCGTTTCTCGGATATTATACAGGTAACCAAGCAGCACGTCAAGAACATATATCGGAACAAGTGGGTTGTAATGCGAATGCAGAAGACTGACCATGAGGTGCGAATACCTATCTCTAAGATGTTTGGAGGAAAGGCTGCTGCGCTGGTGCAAGAGAACAAGACTACGACAGGTAAACTCTTTCAGTTGCCTTGTAACGCTCGCTGTAACTTGGTACTTAAGCGTGTGCTTAAGCGGTTCAATATACATAGGCACATTACTTTTCATTGCGCAAGACATACGTGCGCTACTGTGCTATTGAGCAAGGGTGTGAGTCTTCCGATTATACAACATATATTAGGTCATCAGAGCATCAAGACTACTCAGGTGTATTCTGCTGTGAAAGACACAACGATTAATAAGGAGATACGAAGAGCGTTTAGGTGAGGGTTCCATCGGGACTATATTTGCAGGAAATCGAAAAATAAGAAATCTACAGATATTATCTTTTACTAATATCAAAAGCCTTGGATATGAGAACTTAAAGGGATGTGACTCTTTAGAATCAATTACTATCCCTAAGAGTGTAAATCTTATAACTTGGTTCACCTTCGGAGGTTGGAGTTATAATCCTCTTAAATCTCTTAAGAAGGTCCTTATTGAAGAAGGTTTATTGTCAAATATACCAGAAGGTTTTGATAATCTTATAAAAGATGTCGTAGACTACCCTTCTACAATATCTTCTTTTGGAGCGTATCAACCATCTTTGAGAGCAAAGATTACTATTTTAAGAGCTAAAACTCCTCCTAAAATTGGAGTTCGTTCGCTCGAAGGTAACGGCCTTCTATATGTACCCGACGATGCAATAGAAGTTTATAAACATTCCGACATCTGGTCTCGTGTTGCAGATAGAATTTATCCCCTTAGCGAGTATCATTCGTGATACTCACTGAAGGGATGCAATCGAGATAGATAAGGAAAGTTTTTCCACGCTTCCTTGTATCTTGATAATGCTGAGTCTGGTACATATACTTTTAAATCTGAAGGTATATGACCGTAGGTGTTTACATGGAAAAAGTTTTTATCTGTAAATGGTATCTCACTACAAATTACCACTGTCTTAATATTGACGCTATCGAGAAATGTTCGATACGCATGAGACTTAACAGTAGATGGAATCCACACCTCTCTTAAGTTAGGCATTTTACGGAATATGTCATTGCTTAAAACCTTAATATTGAAATAACGTAGAGCCTTTAAGCTTACTATTTTATCATTATTATAAAACTTAGTCCCGATGGGATTAAAACGGTGTTCAAATGGTGTTTTAATCCCATCGGGACTATCTTCTACAATATAAAAACAGATAACCTATCAGACTTGAAGCATTTAAAATCCATCAAGTCCCTTCCGTCTGTATCGTCAGCTCCTCGTTCATACTTCTATAATACGAAAAGAATAGATATACCAGAGAACGTTACATCGCTTGGTCGTTTTGTGTTAGGTTTCAATTTAGCAACAGTTGTCGTTTTTCATGGAAAGACTCCTCCAAGGCACGACTGGACATTTTCTAACACAACAGGAACCTACGATACATGCACACCTAATGGGTGCAAGTTCTATGTCCCAGACGAGAGCTTAGAGGTGTATAAAAAGGCTTTTACAAGTAACCCTTCTCCATTAAGCGGAACATCTATTATTCGTCCTATGAGCGAGTATCACGAATGATACTTACTCATAGGGAGTATCGCTTTTGCGAACTTGCTATAAAAAGGAACCTGTTTGTAAAGTTCAACACTTTCGTCTGGAACATATAGCGTCGTGTCTTTATGAGCAAACCACAAGAAATATGCAGAAGGGTCTGTGTTCTTAGGAGGAGTTTCTGCATGTAGTATAACTCGCTTCAACGAACGAGCGCCATTAATTACCATTCCGAAGGTAAATCGTATATCCTTACTTAATATAACTATTTCTTCGACATCATAACAATTCATAAGTAATCCACCATTTACTTCCTTTAGAGAACTCGGATAAACTACACGCTTCAAACCCTTACAGTCTCTGATATGGGTAAAGTTAATCCGTTCCCAATGGTGTAGAAAACTTAGGTCTAAATTCTTGATCGAGTCTTTGCCGACGAATATAGTTCCGATGGGATTAAAACGGTGTTTAAATGGTGTTTTAATCCCATCGGGACTATGTTTAGAGGCGGATCGTTTAAATCGCTGAAAGAACTTGCTATGTTTGGAACTGTCAAGCTGAGCGGTGGAGCCTTCAAAAAAATAACAGTAAAAGAGTCTATAGTAATACCTGAAGGTTGTACGGACGTAGCGACAGGAGCCTTTGAAAAAGCCACAGTAAGAACGATAGAGCTACCTTCTACTGTATCTTTTCTCTCGGGTACTTGCTTTTACGAAGCACGTATCGACAATCTGATTTTCCATGGAACTCAGCCCCCTCGAATATTTGGATATTGGGAGTTCTTCGGAGCGAAGATAAAACACATATATGTTCCTGATAAAAGTGTAGATTCTTACCGTTCTGCTAATCTCGCACCATGGTTAGAATATGAACCGCTTAGTAAGTATCATTCGTGATACTCGCTAAGTGGATAGATATATTCTGCTATGTCTGAGAATGAAGAACTTGCCTTGTATAGGTTAACGCTCTCGTCTGGGACAAAGATTCTTGCCCCTTTCCTATTATTCCAACCATAGGAAGCTCTCGTTCCTTGTTTAGGGGGATTCTTACTTTTTATGATAAAGTTTTTAAAAGAGAGTCCCCATAATAAGGAAGTCTGCTGCTCCATATTTTCAACGATAATAGTATCAATCGTTGATCCATAGAAACAAGTATCATATATTGTAACAGATGGTGGGCATATTAACTTATTAAGGTGCACTATATAACGTAAATCTCCACTATTAATAAATGTTAGATTTTTAAAGATAGATAGGTCTAATATACCATTCTTTCTATCTAAGCCTTGAAATCTATTAGTCCCGATGGAACTAACGGCAGCAGCTTCCTCCATAGAGAGCTCACCGTCACCGTCCTTGTCCCAATTTTCCACGCAAATGCGCTTCACCTCTGGGTCCTCGAACCTTATCCACCACTTAGCGATGTTCAATTTAAGTTTTGGATAGTGGGTCATCAAAGCATCGTAGGTGTCACGATACGCTCCAGTGGTGAGGTTGATTGTGCCGTCGAGAACTGGGTAAGGGTCATTACCATACTGACCTTCCGTATCGATACCCTGATATGTACCATCGACAAGCTGGGAAAGCTTATCAAAGGTCCTTCCGTCCGTGAAGGTCTCATTAAATCCAACACAGCGCACGTAACGCAGGGAGTGAGGAACTTGTCCTACCTGCGCATCCATTATGTCGATTAGTTTCTTGACAGGCTGAAGGTTATCACAGCCACTCACGAAGTAACTCATCACATTCGGAGCGCAGGCTTCCGTGTTACACTTCTCATTGGTGAGCTTGTCAAGGTTCTTTAATTCCACGTATGACGTGGAAGCAGGATAGTCGACTTCTTCCAGCGCACCACCATCAGCAAAGTGTGCCTCTGATAGTGATGAACCACCAGCGAGGAACTTACGCAGACGATAATTAGCACGCATATCAAGAGAACCTCCGAGCGTGGATATATTCTGCACATCAATCTCCTCTAATGAAGATGTATTACCGAGCGTAAGAGAAGATATAAGTATCTTCACATTCTGCTCGTTCTCATCACCCAGTTTCAATCGCTTGAGTCGCTTGCCAATGATTGAAAGCGCACCGTTAATTACATACGAACTCCAATCGCCAATATCGAGCAGGTAGTCAGCTGACTTGACAGATAGCTGCTGGTCAGACGTACCGTTAATGTCGACGACTATCTCGCAAGGCTTACCTGCATCTGTACGAGCACCACGCATGATTGTGGTACCGTACGCAATGGTTGGATATAACTTCATTGCTGGTGTCAGGCGCAGAACGATTGAGTTCGTTGTTGCATCAGCCTGTGCAGAGGTACGGACGGTAATTGCACCTTCAGCGGTCTTTGCGTCGTAGTCACCAAAGGAATACTTAGACATAAGGTACTGGATGCGCTTCTTTACCCACGCCACCTCGGGAGACTTACCATCACCAAGCGACTGCCCGAGTGGGTCGGTATCGTTAGTATATGTACCTTGAAGCATTGCGAGCTTCATTTTTTCATACATCTTGCCATCCTCATTGTATAGCATAGATGAAAAGTTGTCAATCACAGAGAAGTAATACTTCTCGAAAAATGCAAAGAGCTTCTGCTGGTGCGTACCTTTCTGTAGTCCTCCAAGCTCCTCCATCTTCGCAAGCATTCGACGCATCATTTGCGCACGCTCCTCTGGGTACGCTTGTTCCATCAGGTTCCACAGTACGGACTTCTCTCCGTTCCAAACAGGAGTGCCGTCCTCGTAGGTGTCGTGATATTCTACATGGTAGGGCTTTTTCATCAAGCCCTGATTGATGACCGTTAGAATTGTATCAAGGTCATCTTGTCTAAATCGCCATTTGCTCTTTGACATGTTCATTCTGCATTAAAGTTATACGGGTATATGTTCTTTGCGCAGTTGTCGGTCGCTGCCACCGTTTCAACATATAGTTGATGATAAAGTAGGTCACTGATATCCCAGTACTGCGACTGCTCTGCACGGAACTTCTGAATACGTGCTGCCTTGAATAACTCATTGAGCTGGGCTGCGTCACTAATCGAGTTGAACACAGACTCTGGCAATCCGTACTTATCTCCGACTAACTGCTGACGGAGATTAACCACCGACACACCGCTGTCGAGTGTTGAAGGGCAGAACTTCTTATACAAGCTATCGTAATAGTATAGGTTGTATTGATTAGGATCACCTTCTTTCGCAATCCAATACTCAATGTGCGTCGAGTGTGGATCAGCATTTAACTCGTCAAGTGTACCATTGAATGGCTCAATGAATGTGTTACACGAATAGATAATATTATAAGCTGTGATATACGACTCTACGAGCTGCTCTGCTCGCTGACGGGTTTCATTGTCTGCTGTAGTCTTATCATCTGCAGGGAGGTTAGCGTAATCCAAATCCCAACAGTTCTCCCAAGAGAGTTCAGAGACTTGGTACTGATAGGCTTCTTCTTCCGTATTGTAGCGGATTCTTCGTTTGTCCCAAGGTACTTGAAAGAGAGTCAAGCGTGGCGAGTTATCAGAACCTTCGATAGATAAGAGGTCTGGAAAAAGGTCCTTGTCATATCCAAAGGTCGCAGCATCACCTTTGTCGGGTCCGAGTGTAAAGAGACCGACGAACTTGTATGTAACTGTTCCGTCCTCTGCCGTCTGCTTCTCAAATCCAACGAATGTCTCTTGATAGATAGATACTCTTGCTTCGCTGTTCTGTTCGACACCTTCATTAGTTAAGCCAACAGCTTTCCATAAGTCGGTAAATGAGTTCACAGAGCCCATCTTGTGGTATTGCATAGAAGATGCAGTGTTCTTCTTTCCTGTCAGTTTAGATATTTTTGAAAGGTTCATGAAAAACTTGAACTTCTTTTGAGCGGTCTGACCATCTTCATAGATGACAGTCGAATCATAAGACAATTTCCCTTTCCAGTTCCAAAAGTAGTAAAGCATTGACGACGTACCCTGCCCTTGCATTTGAAAATTGGTAATCGTCAAACGAAGAAGATTCGTATTGCCATCTTTCGGATAGATTTCCAACGTGCCTTTAGGCTTGTATGATTTACCATATTCATACGCAGGCAATGGCTTATCAAAAGTAAAGACATTTACCTTACCACGCACCTTGTCAAAGTCTACCGTGGTACCGAGCGTATCGTAGATGTCATTGTCTAACTTTTCAGCACTCTTCTCACCTACGGTCGACAAGGCATTGATATAATCTTGATGGACGTTAGCAGCGTCCATTGCACTGTCATACACACGAATAGAATACAAATCAACATCCGCTTTATCAGAGCCTATGACGATGCCACCGCCTGAACCTATCTGCATGGAGTCGGTAAGCAAGTAAGCGAACTTACGAGCTTCGATACCGTCAATGTAGAGATAGACGAGGTTCAAGTAATAGGTGTTTCCATTGAGTACATACGTGTACTTCTTAGGACTAATTACGAGTGCCAGACGAATACGCACACCATCATCTGTATTCATTGCCTGCACATCAGCATTACGCTCACTACGAGTTGCGAACATAATAGAAGACGGCTTAACCTTTAATCCGATATAACCCTTCTGGTAAGGCATAGATATCGAGATGCACTCTGCATTGTAATCAGATGTGTTGTTAATCTGATAGTCAATTTCGATGGTCTTACCCGATTGTGCTGCCTCCTTAGCGAAAGGCTTGTAATCGATAGTAAGGCGAGAACCTGCGAGCAAACGCAATGTGCGTGCACCTTCATCATCCGTCACCCAGCCGTCACGTGAGAAGGCTACGTTCTGCCAATTAGAACCTACATGATCAGAGTTGATGAGATTGCGAAGAATGTTGCGGTCGGTGTCAGTGTTGTTTCTGTTCTTCGCATTGAAATAAAACACCGCTCCAGCAGTAGCAGAGTAACCCTGCGAGTTATCCACTGGGAAAGGAATTGCATCACGCAAACGCACCTCGTCTGTTGGGAGAGTTCTGAATCCGATTAACGCTGTAAAGTCAGAGTTATCGATTGTCTCGACCTCAAGAGATAAGGTATATTGCATCTTGGTTTGTGTCAGTGTGTTTTTAGACACATTCTCTTGAAGGATCTCGTTATCTTTCTTCATCAAGATTGACAGTGGTGTCGTAACAGCCTTGCCGTCATATACAGCATATTCCAACACCTTGTTTTCATACCAGTTCAGCAGCTTCTCTGCCTTGTTATTGACGACTACCATCTTCACAGCTTCGTTATTAGCCACCGCCATAAAGTCGTAACCTACTGGAGTAGTCTGAACGGTGTTGTCTTCATTAGATAGCCAAGCAGACAGATGAAACAGACCCGTCTTATTCGTAAATGGCACGGTATATGCCACTGGCGACGAGGTATAAGTTGCGGTACCGAACTGTCGCTCATACGTCTGCTCGTAGCCTTCACCTGTAATCTTCACGTGTAGTGTCTTACTGATGTTACCGCTGATGTAGCAAGGTAATACAATATCACCTTGGTATGCCTTCCACCAGTTGAACTCTGATATTGAAAGGAATAGAGCCGACAGTGTGATTGAATATACTAAAGCAGGAGAGGTCTGACCCGTCACTTCACCTGTAATCTTCACCATGATATTGTTTTGTCCTGATTCGAGGAACTTGAATACATCAACAGTTGTAATGGTGTTCGACTGACATCTACCACGAGCCTTAGATACGAACGTACCATCACCTGCCTTAGCGAAAATTTCGTACGTTCCCCACTCACCGCTATCAATATAATCCGCCTGTCCTACATCCTTAGTTCTTGACACGAACATAAACTTAATCGTACACTCACCTGCTGACTTAGATGCAGAGAGAGTAGTAGAAGGAGACTGATTGACAGCACGTAAGTAATAGAGAATAGATTGCTGCTGTCCTCCACCACCTTGCCCAATATTAAGTTCAGATAACTTCATTGGGACCCACTGATCACCATTCCATACGAGTACACATGTCTCAGATGTGAGTTCGTCAACCTCTGTGTTCACGTTTGAAATCTGTCCGAGCGATGGACGGTTCTTCGCAATCGTCTTCTTCACACGTTCCTCCTCGGAGTTCTGTGCGTCGATTAACTCGTTGACCTTCTCGGGCAACTTGTTAAATTCGTCAGCGGTCAGTCGTCCGCCTGTCCGTTTATGTTCTAAGTAGAGTTTTTCTATTGACATATTATGATAGCTTGAATGGGAATGTATAAGTAAAACCGTTGTTGCCTTCTATATCAACTCCATGTGCAAGAGATAGAGCGTGACATATGATGTCTTGAAGTAGTTTAGGGTGAGAGGAAGAATAACTCTCACCCGTATTATCTTCGATGCCACGGATAGAAGCTTGTGCGAAGCGGTTATTTTTCGTACGGCTCTCTGTTATATAGACCTTGATGTGCTTCATTCAACACGTTAATTTATTCTGTTGAAAATCTTGAGAAGGAAGCCTTTTATACTTGGCTTAAATTTTAGTCCAAAGACAACAATAGACAACACCAGCAAGCCCATTATAATTTGCCACCATCTGAAAGGCTCTGCTATCTGCACCTGCTCAACGTGCTTATCTTTATGTCGTTTGTTTTCAGAGAAGTTGACTTTCGTATTAGTCTGCTTGTTAGCAGCACTATCCTTTTTCTCTGACAGCCCTCTTTTTTCGTTTCTGCGGCTTTCAATTCGCTCTTTAATCGATTTCAAACCACGATTAATTATGATTCTGCCGTCGGCTTTATATTCAACCATTGGCACTTTGCTCCCGACATTTGCGTTGGCAGCAGAACTATCCTCCAGGCAAGGAACTTCAAAAACAAACTCACGTATTACACTTGTTAGTTCGTCTATGTTAGTTGTGTCGATAAGCGATATATGCTTTTCGTTTCGCTCTGTTGTCACCTGCTCACTATTATACGTTTGCTTGACGCTTTCAATAGCGACCGACTTCTTTGTCCGACAGCCAACGCACATTGTTACAAGGACGCAAATTAATAGTTTACAAGATGTATTTATAGATCTATTCATACTCTTTCGATTTAGGTGAGGGAGTTTTTCTCCCTCACTTTGTTACACTTTAAGTTTGAAACACTGTCTCCTCTGTCGTCCGTCGGTATTCTTGTAGGCAACATGCACCCACCTTGAAGTCTTACTCCTTTCCACGATAATTTGATCGTAGGAGTACCCCATCTTGGAGAACTCGTTAGCCATGAATCGTTCAAACTCAGTCTGCTTACCATTGACAGGCTGCAAGTCAGCAGCGTAGCCCTCGACATGTGCGGAGGTCTTCACACCGCCTACAGCCTTATTCAATTCTGGTGAGCGGTAGCCACTTGTTACACGGATAGCAGGGTTCTCGAGTTTGTGAGCCTCGCAAAACTTACCCCATTCTACACGAATACTCTCTAAAAGAGTAATCGTTTCTGTAAGGTGAACCTTCACAATAGAAGGAGGGTTATTGTTTATCTTGAGTTGTTCAGCAGTGCTGGATTGTACCAGCTCTGCTATTGAAAAATTTGCCATACTATTCTTCTATTTTTTGATTTACATTTTTCTCTTCACCAATGTAGTCAGCGACATACTGAATAACTTTCTTTGCATCTCTATCTGAAGCTGCACTAACGACTGATTGAATGATGCGCTGCATATCAGCAGCAGTACTCTTTCTCTCTCTTGCATGTTCAATGAGACTCTTTGTTTCTATGATGAGTAAGGAAGCAGAGAACAGTAATGTACAGATAGGGAAAGTCTTAACACCTAACAGAGAACAAGACGTGAAAATCACGACATCGATAATCAAGGCGATAAGAAGAAATCGCCAATACTCACCAATCTTACCAAGCGTCTTGCGCATAAGGTGCGAAGTCAAAGGCTTCTTCAACTTATTTTGCGTATAAACCCTATCCCACAAGTCGATGAAGGCTGCGCTAACAACCAAAGCCCACATCACGACACATGTTATAAGATGTGTAGCTACAGAGTGAATAAACTCTGGTGTAAACTGTAATTCAACTATATCCATACGAACACCTCCTTTACAATAGGAAAAGAAAAACACCCACGATCGCACCAAGCATACCTGCACAGACGTCGAGCCAATCGAACTGCTCCTTTCTGTAGTAGTAATCGACACTCTCTTTTCCTGTCATGACGAAGAATGCTGGTACCAATGCGAAGATTAAGTACACATCAATAGCATGTAAGGCTTTGCACACAATCATAGAAACGACAAGACCAGCAAACATGTGCAGATACTTATCGCTACCAATGGCAGCGAGCCTTTCAAAAATCCTGTAAATACAATCTAAACTTTTCATATCACTATTTTATTTAGTTAAACATCCATATTAGGTGCTGGTATAACAGCTGGTGGCTCGTCGCCATTCGAAGGGTTGATTAGATTTCCACCACTATCAGAAGAGAAGTTATTTCCGCCTAATTCTGAAACATACGACTTCGTAATAACCGTGTCGTAATAAACAGACCGCACAGAGTAAGACATCTTTTGAGCTACAACCGCACCTCCACTTGTAGAGCCAATCTCGAACAATCCGCCATAAATAAGTTCTCCACTCTCTCCAATCTTAAGTGTGATCGGAGTTGTAGCTGCAACTATAGCCTTATCGTCGCCTGTGTACTGCTTTCCTAACTGTAAGGTTATATATTCATGTGACTTATCATCAAGCGTAGCAGTCAACTTAATATCACCACCGCCATAGGTATTCTGTTGAAAACCTCTATTGGTGATTTTTACAATGATATTAACACCGAGATAAGCCTTACCATCACGCTTGCTAACGAAGTATCTGCTGGCATTAATCAACTCCATATCTACTCCATACTTATTCACTATACCACGATGATTAAGCATTATCTGCGGCTGTCCGAGTTCATTCGTAAGAATGATGTTCGGATACCCGTCAACTTCACCGAAGTAAATTGAACCGTGTTCACATCGCATACGTACACGAGAAGCATCAATCGTTCCATCTGAAGCTACGAACGCAACCTTACCCTCTGGAGTTTGAACCTTGAAGTTCTTTGCATTGACGGTGAAAGAGCTATTCTCACCATCCATGTGCATACCTACAGCTTCAAGACCAGTACGCAAGTCTTTCACAAAGGCGGAGATTGATTTACCACCAACATTAAACTCAGCCTCGAACTGTTTAGTAGTATAATGTTGTGCAGACTGCCAATCTTCGATGCTAAACTCTTCACCCTTTTTCTTTGGCTGAATGCAAACAAGCAAGTCGTTACGATACTTATCACCGAACGTAGCATTGGTCCACTGATCGCCTGCATCGTATGGAGGAACTGGTATAGCTTGCACGAACACTCGTCGCTTACCATCTGCTGTGTCCTGCGCACGCTGTGCTGCTTCAAGAGACTTCAATACGTCTGCGTCGGTTATTTCTTTCCAGGCAAAAGACCCATCTTGGTTTTTCTCGAATGAGTATGAGCGACCGCCACCTGTCTCGACATAAGAGCGATTATAGTAGACATCATGCTCGTGCATTTCTTTCGTTTCGTCGTCCGTCCACTCATTAGCCGGCTCATTCGTCAATGAAGGAACAGCATCACCGAAGTAGAAGGTGATATTCCTATCTGACTGCTGCATAACCGAGCTAATACGTCCCTGCATAGACTCTAAGAAGTCTTGCAGGCGGATATACTCACTACGATTAGCAGGGTTTTCAACACGTATTTCGAAGTTCTGTTTGTCGAATAAGAATATAGGACGAGGAAGGGTAAAGCTATTGATACCCTTTATGATTTTAAAGAAAGGCGCACCCTCACCTGCTGCTGATTGTATGATAGCACTCTGTCTTTCCTCATTTGTGAGGTGACCCAACTG
Source organism: Prevotella sp. ICM33 (assembly GCF_000517825.1). Taxonomy (NCBI): domain Bacteria; kingdom Pseudomonadati; phylum Bacteroidota; class Bacteroidia; order Bacteroidales; family Prevotellaceae; genus Prevotella; species Prevotella sp. ICM33. The sequence goes on along the minus strand of NZ_JACD01000001.1, from coordinate 48,018 downwards.
CACAACCTCGTCACCCACCTGCGGAGTATCGCTACCACTTGCGTAGTAATCAACATTCGTATTGTCTGCGATGTCAACATAATCAACACCGACTTCAACAACACGCCTATGCCAATAGTGATTAGACAACTGACCGTCTGCATCAATCAAGTTGAATGTCTCGCACAGTGCGAGGTCATCCACCTGCATAGAGTTATACACCCTACGACCCTCACTATCCTGCTGACGGAAGTAGCATCGCCATGCACCTACAATCCTCTCTATCTTAGATATCACGAAGCTACCAGCAGAGTTCACAATCTTACCCTTGATGTGTGAGGTCTTCATTATCTCAACCTCTTCTGCGGTGAGCTTACGATGCACGTGCAGATACTCTGCATCAAGATGCCAGTTACCTTCTTCATCCTGATAGATGGATATACCAGACTCACCACGCACCGACTTACCAAACACGATACCCTTCATGAATGTAGTCAGTGAGTTAACGATGGTATCTTGATCGGTGCGAACGATCTTCTCCCAGTCGACACTCTTAGGGTCAAGCGTGCGAGCAGACTTTGCTTCGTCAGCTAATCCAGCGAGTATCTTCTGCGCATCCAAGGTAAGGTAACCACCAATACGATCGAGCGCATTCAGTACCGACATATTGTCGTGGCGGTGTCCGAACGCTCCATCACCCTTGTAAGCAGCGGTAACCTCACGAGAGAACCACTCAAGGATAGCTTCAGCTGTGGTAATATTCCACTTGTCAGAGTAAGGACTCTGAACTGGAAATAAAGCCCCACTGCTCAGCGGTAGTCGCTCAAGCTCAACTAAGCGTGGGGCGATGGTAAAAGACCCAACATCAGGTATCTTGATATCCAACATTGCAGGTGCAGCGTCCTCTGACCTGGTAATATTCAGGTAAGGACGTGCATCTGCGTACTTATAGGTAAATGTATAAGATGAAGGGAGGTCTTTTGTCTGCCAACTTACGTCGCTCTCTGTAACGACAATGCGACGTACATAGTTGCCTGTGTAGAGGAACTTGCCCAAGGAAGGGAAGAAGTCGAGCAACCATTTGCGCTCCTCCTTAGAGAGGAAGCCAGTATTCTTCTTGTGTTCTCTGACTGTGTCAACACGATACTCTTCTGAGTCGTTCTCAATCTCAGCTACGTTGTGCGTGTGTTTCGCTGTGTTCTCTGCATCACCATACGCACGGAAGGTGTCGATACCACCCAGAGAGTTTTCAAAGAGTACCCACTGTTCTTCTTCGCTACGAATATCTGAAGCATAGTATCTCTGAATGTAGGTGAGTCGAGTTCCAGCAGCATCTTCTATCCATACGTCATAGTAGCTTGGCATCTTGCCTAACTTGCCAGCGATGACACCATATTGCATCGGAATCGTCCACACCTTACCGTGAGAGAGGTTGCCGAGCTCGATGTCTGTCTGAACATAACTACCGTTCTCTTCTATATACGCACGACACTTCGCAACACAGTCCTCGACAGCGTAGTAACTAAGAAACTCTGGTGTGTAATAGGTAACAGGCTTGACGGTAGGCTGCCACGTCAAGAAGTTACGTTTCAACCAACTTGAAGCGGTGTCAGCGAAGTTGTCGATACCAGCACGGAGTACCGTGAATTGCCATGACTCTTGAGCAGCTGTCTTATCTTCGATGAGATTAACAAGGAACTCACGAGCAATATTCGGTTGACGATAAATTGTAGTCGACTCCTGGAGCTGAAAAGATAGCAGCGGAGTGATGATGTTCTCTAAGTCTATCTCTATGCGCTTAGCCTTGTTTGGCGTGTAGGTATGTTGCACAATGATTTCATTCGAGTCTGCATACTTCAGAATGAATGTAACCTCTTGCGTGCTTGATATGATAAAGTGATTCATTGAGCCCGTCAGGCTGAGTGAATCAGGTTTAAGAATAATATCCATGTGCGAATTGTTTAACGCAAAAGTACGATATAAATAAGAAAGGATAAAGGACAGACTCACGCTCCATCGAAAGCTATGCTTTTGATCGTCCAAAGCTATGCTTTCTATCATCCAAAGCTATGCTTTTGATCATCGAAAGCTATGCTTTCTATATCGGCACGCACTCCAACCACACCTCCGTTCGAGTGTATTCGTACTCTCCGTGTCTGAACCAGCCACCTTCTCGAGTTATTCGCTCAGTATATGAACGCTGCTTACCATATTGCACACCAACATACTCAGCTGAAGGTAGAGGAGGGTAGACCGTGACGAAGGATTTGTATCGTTCTCGATCAGCAGCCTTGTATTCTTCCCAGCTGACAGATGTTCGTTTCTCTTTTCCCACCCACTTATACTTCACATCCATAGCCTTGAGTTGCTCATTGATAGTAGGAGCGGTGATGGTCGGTTCCATAAGCGATACCGTGTACAGCTCTGACTCTACAGGCTCATTCTTTCCTCCAAGTGTGAACTTGAGTTTATTGAAAAAGAACGGCACACCACGAATAACAACCTTAGCATAAGAGGATAGGTTCTGTTTCTGCGACTGAGAGAGCAGTAGCTTCACCTTCATGTCGTGAAGTGAATTGCGCAGCAGCAAGTCATATTCACGGTAGAACTTTTCGAAGATGCCTTGTGGACCATTGTAATGCAAAGCATAATCGAAGATTCGAGGATGTGAAGGTGCATTCACATCGTAAGCAGAGATAGTTCCTGCTGGACGACCGTCTGAAAGATAACTAAAGGCGAGTATCGTCTTTTGTTTGTTGGCAGATTCCGAGGTGTTCTCCTTTGGTTCTGTTGCAACAACCATCTTCGAATTGAGCGACATGTACGAACCTACGTAGAGGAATTTACCCATATCATAGATAAAGTCTTCCTCCTTGATAGTAGCCTTATAGCTAAGGATGCGCAACTCTGGTATAAGTTCAGGAACCTTTATCTCTTTTGCTTCAAGTGTTTCGCCAGTGTTGTAGTCTTGCGATGCTTCGCCTATCTTCACCGTCACTTGGAAGTCACCAGACCATCCAGTCTTATAAATAGCTCCATCGACAGGGTCGAAGTAAGCGTTCGGATTCGCCTTGACTAAGCTGTCTATATCATCGTAGGATTCTGATATTTCAGAGTCTACCTTCTCCTCCGCTGAGAGTGTAACACGCTTATAGTCGTTCTCTGACTTATAAGAGAGCGTAGGTTCTTGGGTTACGCAATGCGTAAGGTCGGTGTTCGGAGCTTCGTTCAGCGCATCACGCAAGAAGATGATATCTGCAATGCGCTTACCTTCATCAGAGGTGAACTCACAGCAGAACTTCTTACGAAAAACAGAGATGAAATCCGCACAAGTAATATCAGGTACAAGGTCAGCAACCTTTATCTTTCCATTTACCAGCACGTCCATAACATTGTTTACGACCACCATCTTATTGAATGGTTCTGTGCGAGTAAAGAAGTTCTCTTGCAGATCATACCCAAAGTAAGCGAAGACACGCTTCAGAAGATAGTTCGCACGGATGAATGGCGACATATAATATCCTGGTGCGAGCGTGATAGGTACGTCATTGACATACTCTGTGCGCTGTACAGCATTATAGAAGTCACAGCCCTCACCGCTCATATCGGGGTGAAACGATGTAACTGAAGGTACCTCTGGAAGGAAGTCGTAGATTTTGTCGTATCTCAACACCTTTTCCTTACCAAACCCATTCAACACCTTATAATTAAGACCTTCCTTTTGTCCAGAATCATCCGTGAAAAGCACTGGAAAGATACCGTAATGCTCATTAGAGTTATTGCGAAGATTACGACAAAAATTAATCCCTTCTTCTACAGTGTTCACACCAGGAATAAACTCCCCCTTGAAGATGTCCTTGAGCTTCACCTTCTGAATCCTTGAATAGAAGGAGCCATCGTTAATGTAGAAGGAGGTTGATATTCCACCCTTGTATTGAGCTGACAGCACCACCTGCCTACATTGAGCGAAGTACTCACCATCTTGTATCGCGACATCTGTAGCAGTCATCTTCACTCGTCGACCGAACGAGTCAGGGAAACCAAGTATCCTGCGGTTACGCTCGGATGCTGGGAGTTCGAGCGGTGTCGTCTGTTCTCCGTAATCATTGAAGAATGGATTGGTTCGTTCAACCTGGATCTGTGTGTCGGGCTTGAGGTTGTAGTCTTCGCCCTTTTCTATGTTAGTTATCTTCATTACTATGTAAGGTGTTAAGTCTATTTACTTCCGAATCTTCGTGCCTTGTCTTGTAGCTGCTGCTTCTGTTCTATCTCATTAAGAGAGACTGATGCAGGGATGCCGTCAACAGACAATCGGTCAAGAACATCGGTTAATCGCTCAATGAGTGTATCCTTGTAGGAATCTTTAACCACACCACGCACATCATTAACTGTTGGCGTGACATATCCACCAGAGGCACGACCTTGCGCCTGCTGAATGAGAAACTTATTCATATCGAGGGTGCGGATAGTTCCTGCACGCTGTGCACGGTCGATAATGTCAATGAATGGAGCTATCGTAGGGTTCTCTACAGCTGCGTTCGAAGCAACCCACTCCTTACTATGCCCGTATCCGCCTTCTCCTACGATGACGGTAGGTCTATCGATGAATCCACGTTTGTCGGGGTCGTAGTCCGCACGGAACATTTTGCCATCCTGCTTGCGCTCTACATCGATACTACCACCAGACTCAAGACCTGTTGCGACACGTGCACCTGAAGCAGAGGCAGAACCACCTGCTCCGCTTAGCGTCATTCGCTTCACCTTATTGCGCTCTGCAAGAGCAGCTGCAAGCTGTGCTGCACCCGTGATACCCATCAAGGCAGCAGCAGGAATACCAGCAGGGAAACCCAATTCAGAGAATGTCTTAGCAATTGCAGAAGCAGTTGATGCGATAATCTGCGCTGCTTGAATAGCGAAGTTAACATCCGCATATTTCTTCTGTATCTTCAGCTTCTCATTAGCCTTCTTCTTCTCAAGCTCCGTAGTATCTTTACCTGCTTTCTTTGCTGCCTCAATCTCCGCATCATACTTCGCATCAACGTTCGCTTCCTCCGCTTGCTGTAGTGCCTGAACAGCTCCACTGGAGAGGTTAGAGTAAAAATCGAATGCCTCCTTCATCTTGGCAATCTTCATATTCTTCACTGCCTCTTCATATTCTTCTTCAGATATCTCTTTATTCTGAAGGTGCATCTTCAACTGGTCCAACTCTGCATTATAGAGTTCCTGTTGTGAAGCAAGACCATACTGCTGACGTATCTGAAGGCGGTGTTCTTCTGCCTGCTGATCAAGAAGAGTAAGAGCCTGCTGGCGTTCTTGCTCATTGAGTACACTATCATTTTCTATCTTCTTACGACGTGCGGCATACTGGTCTTCGAATGTGTCAAGCCCATACTCCTGTCGTGCTTGTGCCTTTTGTTCCTCTGCTTTCTTCGCATAATCTACGATGATTGCAGCCTTAGCAGCTTCGTAAGCCTTTGTAACTTCCTTCTCACGTTCGCCATTCTCTTTTGCTCTTTGCAAGGAAGCCTGGTAATATCCATCCAAGAGGAGTAGCTTTGCATCACATTCTTCTTTAAGCGTCTGTGGTTTAGCAGGTGCGGACTCCTGAATCTTCTCAAGAGATTCGTAGTATTCTTTTTCAGCCTCGATATAAGCGGTATTCGCTGCCTGCTGCTGATCAGCGACAGCCTTAGCTTGACCTTCCTGCAATGCTTTCTTTTTCGCAGCGTCCTTGAAGACTAAGTTCTCAGAGCGTTGCAAATATGCCTTCTCTATGTCGAGAAGTTTGTTCTGATGCTGAATATTGAGAGCAGCTACGTATGCGCTGTATTGCTCTTGCGTAAGACTCTTTTTCGCAAGAGCTTCTTTCAGGGCATTCAGACTCTTATCATAACTTCGCTTTTCAACATCGATATCTTGAGCACGATCATGAGAAAAAAGTTTAGCTGCTACTTCATCAGGGTCTGGACCCTTCTTGGTTTTATCCTTTTTTGTTTTAGTTTTCTTTTTAGAATCTTTGATTCCATTTTCAATGGTGCTTTTGCCTCCGCCAGAACCACTTTTATTTGCAGCATGATTTTTTACATCGGGTGTTACATCGACTGAAAGATGAGCGACCTTCTTATTGCTTCCAGTGTTTTTTATCGCTTCAATAAAATTGTCACGAACATTTGCAGCCATCTTCTTGGCATCATTACCAATTTCTACCCACGTGTCTTTGTAGGCATCCCAAAGTCCCTTGATACCTGTTGTAATTTTATCGACGTCAAACGAAAAAGCACCTTCAATAACCTTTGCCCAAGCCTTTGCCATTCGACCCATACCTTTGAAGCCATCAATTACGAGATAAACTCCAAACTTGAATACCTCCCATGTACTCTTGAAGTTGTTTTTAATGTGTTCAATGCCTGCACGAAACACCTTAGATTCATTATATAAATCAATGAAGTAGTTAATGATTTTAACTGTGTAGTCGATAATCTTAGACAAGGCTTTAACTCCGAATATCTTAGCTTTCATTGTAAGTTCATCAAAGCCATGTTCGCCAAGACCGAAGAACTTAGACATCTTCTCGTTAAGTTCTGCTTGTGCGTCGACCTCTTCACGCTGGAGTTCTCCGTATTCGCCTGTTACGCCTTTCAGCTCCTCCATATTAGTAGACATATCTGCTAAGGTCTTCACGAGTTTCATACCCTCGTTGCTCGCTGTTTTGCCAAAGACCGCCTTCATGACTTGACCCACCTGCATAGAGTTTTCAGGCAGCTCCTTAATCTTACCTGAAATCATCTTAATAGCCTCTAAGATACTGGTCTTTCCTGATATAAGGTCAGCTTCGAGTTGCTTGCTTGAGATACCGATAGAATTAAGTGCGCTCTGTGTAGCTGAAGACATAGTACGAATACGGTTTGTAGCGGTCTGTATTAAACCCATACCTGCCTCATTGAATATACCTGAGCGTGTCTGTGTGATACTGGCTACAAGGTCATTAACAGCACCTCCAGCGTCACTAAAGGCTGGTCCATACTGTTGAATCTGACTGAGGAATGTTCCGTTAAGGTCAGCACCAGCCTGCAATCCGTCCTTAATAGCATTAATAGCCTCAGTCGTAGATATACCGTATTGATTGGTGAGAGATTCAACTGTACCGAGAACCTCCTTGTAGTCTTTACCCATCTGTGAAGCGAGTGCTGATATCTGACTCTGTGTGTGGACGAGTTCGTCACCTTGTATGTTAAAGAACTCACGTGTCAGACGCTGCGCCTCTTCAATCTCTACATTGTAATTATACCACCACTTTGCTCCTTCTATCACGGCAGAGATAGAAGCAACAGCAGCGGTAGCCACACCAACGAGCTTTGTCCAACCACCAGAGATAGATGAGAACATACCTTCAAACTTGCCCATGATTCCAGACGACTGTTTCCCCATAGAATCAGTCAGTCCAGAAGCATCACGACGTAATTCTGATATACGTCCATTCACGCTACGAAGCTGTGACGCTAAGTGCTCATACTCTTTAGGATTCGCTGCCTTTGAAGTATTATTCAGTGCTGCCTGAAGTTCCTTGGCATGTTTCTTGAGCTGTGACATCGTCATAGCATTGACATCCATTGCAGAGCGAAGTTCACGCAGTTTCTTATTATTATCAGCAATCTGATTACTATAATTCTTCACCTCTGCTTGTAAGCGTTTGTACTCAGCGGTCTCTTTCTTACCTGCTGCCTCGAGGTCGAGCATTCGATTCTGTCGAGCCTTCATTTCCTTACTAAGGTCCTGCGTAGCACGCTCAAGCTGTCGTAATTCCTGCTGTGCCTTGTCTGTTTTAGCATCGATAACCAAGGCAACGTGGTCTTCTTTGATTTTGCTCATATCTATTGATTATCTGTGGGTAATATGTGATTTGAAAGTGCATCCTCCATTTTCTTTCGCCAAGCAGCACGAACTTCATTTGTAAATCCTGCTTGAATATCAGGGAAAGTTTCGTTGTACAAAACACCCCATACAACTCTATTATAAACAGCATACTTAGCACGCTGCTTCTTGGCTCGCTTACTGTTTAAGCCTGCATAGTTAATGCGGTATTGCATATCGAGGAAACGTAGATAAGAAAGAACCCCGATATAAAGGGTGAACTTTCCGTTCGATTCTTGAAGAGAGAAAGCACGACGAGATAAGAAGTCTCGAAGAGTTCCAGTGTGCTCCTTGAAGTAGCGATTAGCAACTTCTTCCTGCGTCTTATAGATGATGCCGATATCACGACGAAGAATCTCAGAGACGAACTCATCCTTTACGAATTGATCTGTTATCATGACACAAAGATAACACGAGAAAAATAATGGGAAAAGGACAAAAAAGCGAGAGCAGCACGTCTCACGACGTACTGCCCTCAAAAACCATAACTTAAAATACAACTATAACTATAAAGACTTATATTTCACGGAACATCCATTTGAATTCCAACCCTTGCGCACCAGGTCGATTGCAGAACTTATATCCTGCATTGAGAAGAGCTGTGGTTATTTGCTCTGCACACACCTTAGCAGAAGGGTCTAAATTGCGAATAGCATCTATTACCTCGGGGGTAGAGAAGAAGTGAGTTGTTTCTGCTGGTGTCGACGCTGGACGATATGTCGCTGATAAAGCAGCTATGTATATACTAATGTCTGTTATAGGCTGCTCGTCGTTTTCTTTCTTCGTTGTCATTGTCTTAAGGTTTTATTGTTTTTGATTATCGGTATCTCCGTGCGGGTCAACCGAGGTGAGAAATGAGTTGAGATCCCTACGCAGTGAGCGTAGAGTGTCGAGGAATGTGAGAACGGTGTCAGACTTTATATTGCCAGCATCCCTCCATTGATCAATAAGAAAACCCTCGATGGCTTCTAAGCGTTCTGTGCGCTCAGAGATATAACCAGGGTCGAGCATTGCTCGAAGGGTCTCAGTTGTTTGTTCGTCGAGATTAACGATAGACGCTTTCATTTTGTATTTCATTTTAAATCAATTATTTTCTTTACTTCAGACAGAGTGTTATAAGAACTCTTAAGATTATTCACTCGCTCTTCCCAACTATCCATAGCTGTTTGTTGACGTGAAGAAGCTTCGCCTGCCTCATGAACACCTCTATAATATTCGAGATAAGATGTCGCCTTAGTGAGTTGACGCTTAACATTATCTCTTAATGATTTTATAAGGCCTGGTGTTGAACAGAAGTCATCCAACGGTATGAACAAGCCTTTTTCAGCATGGTAGTCATAAACAGCAGGGTCGGTTATGATTTTCATTTCGCACCCCCTTTCTGAACACTACTTTTAATGTGATCAGGCAAAGAATAATATTCGTCGCCATCGTCTGGTACTGGCTGAATAGACTCTTGAGAAGAGTCGAAACCAAACATACCATGTACTGGTGTGAAATAGATGCGCAATACACACTTCTTCGTAGAGTTGTTTCTGCGAACAGAGATAACTCCGATAGGATCTTTGCTAACCTTGAAAAGAAATCTTTCTTCAGCCTTTGGAATAGCACGATATTTTTCTTCCAAGTCTTCAACAACCTTGTTGAATGCTTTTTCGTCCGCTACAAGAACTCCTTGGTATTTCTTCAGACAGTCAGCAAGCGGTGCGAGCTCTTTTGAGATTGAAAAATCTATAAGGCAATAATCAAAAAATATCATTTCTCACCTCCTTTCTCAGCCACTTCATTAAGGTTCTCACAGAGGTCCTCGCTGAAACCTTCCAAAGAAAGAACCTCTTTATAGTGAAGACGTATAACGGCTTCAGTGAATTCGTGAGTAGTAATGATATGGATATAGCCTTTATCGACTTTGATTTTATACCTTTCCTTTGCCTTTGGAATGGAATTCAATTCTGATGTAAGTTCTGCAACAAACTTCTTTAGTGTCGAGTCATCTGCCATAAGGACTTGGTAACGTCGCTCCATACACATAACAACAGGCTCAAGGTACTTCGGGGTAGAATGTGCCTTGAAATAATAATCAAAGAATATCATGCCTTGCCTCCTTTCTTAATTATACTTTTTAAATGATCTGGGAGAGTGAAAATTGCTTCACCTTTATCGGGGACAGGAAAAATCTCAAGGTTCTGCTGTTCGCACTGGGTAGAACTATCAAAAGTCTGAAAACCCCATAAGCCAAGTATGTCGGAGAAACTTATACTTATCACCGAGAATGGAATTTCGTTGTCGTCAATAGCGATAGAACTATCAGAAAGATTGAGCGTATATTTTTTATTCACATTGGGAATCGAGTTAAACTTCTTATACACCTCATCGATAAATGCTGCAAACGTATCAATGTCTGCTACAAGAACCTTGTTATATTTCTTTATAAATTCGGAAAGCGGTTCAAGGTCTTTTGGAACATCAGGAACCTTGAAATAATTATAAATGAATATCATGCCTTGCCTCCTTTCTTTTCTTGTTTATTTAAAGAGCGTTGGTTACCAAAATTAAGACAGTAGATAGCATACATATCTATACTACCATTAAAGTTTACTTTTACACACGCATCGCCACTTATATACCCTACATTTACGACTTCGTTTAAGCCATCCAGTATTCCTGTTTTGCAAAGACTTGGAATTATATTTCCAGCAACATTTCTTTGCACTAATTCTACCTTTTGCCCTTCTTTCATATTTATGACAATATTTTTTGCTTCTTCGCTAAAGTAAAACGTTGCTGATCTTGCATGATGCTCATACCGCAATAAATAGGTTTGTAAACTGGTAGCAATTTCTCTGCCCTTTTCTTCCACTTCTTTCTTAGAAAATACAACTTCAAATTCTACGGTCATTTTCATCATATCGGGAAAAGCCATTTGTATTTCCATTTCTGCTGGGGTTAAGTCTTTCATTTTTTGCCTCCTTTCTTTTCAGATTTGTTCATACGATAAACTAAGTAGCCTGCACAGAGGGTTGAAACTACGGATGTAATAGGCTGCTGCTCGATGGCTACAGCTGCTACAATCACGCACAAAGATACAAGGTTAACTCGAATTACCAAACGACGGGTAACAGAGAACTCGCAGATACGGCTGTAGAACTCGCTTTTAGCGTCGAGCCAAAGATTAAGAGACTTAATTTTGCGCTGTATCGTAGCACGTACGTCGATAGGCTGCTGTTGTTTTGCAGAGCTCTCGAATTCGATTACTTGTTGCATAATACGCATTGTTTTGACTGTTACCTGAATCCGTCAGGTACGGATACAGAAAAAGCGGATGCTCTTCCTGTTCGTCAAAACAATGCGATTTCGCCACAAGGGTAAATTCACTGGAAGGCATCCGCCATATTTTCGTTGCAGTAGTCTGCAAGTATGGGCATAAAAATAAGCCCATCGAAATTTAATAAGTTCGGGGCTTGAAATTTCTTCTCACCCTTATTAGCGAGTCTCCTCGCATTGTTTTGACGGTTACAAAGGTAAGTAGTATTTTTGTAACCGCCAAATAAAAACGCAAATATTTTTTGCGCCACGCAAAAAAAAAGGAATAAGCCAATGCTGAAGAATAGATTAACAATACATATACAAGTGAACAAAGGGGCAGTATTTTCCACTCTTGACATAATCAACATAAGCAATAACGGTGTCGTCGTCCATTTTTTCTAATAATTCCGAACATAGGTATTTTGGAACATATCCCAAATGAACATGATCAGAGGAGTACACTTTAATAGCGTTAGAATCATACGGATTAGTAGGTTCTTTTTCAAGGTATACACTTTCATTCGACATTAGAATTTCAGCTCTTTCCTGTGCTTCCTTAGAACGATATGATAGACCTGCTACTTCAAACATTAGAATATCTTGAGTCGGAGGTGTTGGTTCTGAAGAAACATCTTCTTCTGCTGCCACGGAGTTAAGTTCCTCCTCCTCTTTGCGTTTCTTTAGTTGTCTCCTTCTGATAGAGAGTGCAACGAAAATAGCGAAGGAAATCGTTATAACGTTCAATACCAGCACGAGTCCTTCAGAAATTTGAATGCCTAAAAATTTCAACACGAATGCACCAATAAGGTTTGTGAGGAACCATGTTCCGAAAGCAATAAGAAAGGTTTTCATTATAATTAAGTTTTTAAGTTATATTCAACGCATAAAGCCCCTCGCATTGCGAGAGGCTAATATGCACCCATAGGCGATGAGTGACTTTTGTCTTAAGGTCAATGAGAACCTCGCCTAAATATTTTCTGCTGCACGACGGATGCGGTTGGATAGGTCGATAAGTGCGCCTCGCATCTGCTCGGTCTCCTGCTGGTTAAAACCACCTGCACCTCCGTTGCCGTCAATGCCATCCATTTTGTGGTAAAACCAAGAGGAAGATTTCTGAAAGTAGGTGTTGGCAAAATCACGCCATGAAACTGACATTAAGATGTCTTGTACTTTTCTTTTCATATCAGTAACTACTACTGGGGTTGTCATAACTGTTTCCATTGTTGCTGTGTTTATAGTTTTACTTTATTGTGCCTCTCCCTCGTAAGGGAGAGGTCTTTTGTTTTATTCGTATGGCTGTCGGACCATTTTGTCGAAGAACTCCTGTAAATCCCATAGGAGTTGTGGATAACCATTCGGATAAGAGTTGTTATAATTTCTCATTCTCTCAAGGAGTTCCCTTTCTTCAGGTGTAACCTCCATCATTTCTTTTTTCTGTTTCATATTCTCATTGTTTTCTTATGACAATACAAAGGTACTACAAATTTTTGTAGTATGCAAATATTTACTATAAAAAATCGTAGTAAGAACGAAAATTTAACATTTAAAACATTTTCGTGACTTAACGAAATTGATAACTATTGATAGAAAGTTTATTTTTTCTCAATATTCGACATAAAAAAGCCGTAACAGTTCGGAAACTGCTACGGCTACAAAGAAACGAGCATCGTGTTTTATTTTTCAACGGTCACGAAGCCGTTGTTAATTAGGTCGGTAAGAAAGGCATCGGGACTGTTAGTCGAAACAAGGTAGCCCTCGAGTTCTTGCAAGCGGTGAGCGAAGCGCACCATATAGTCTTCGTCTGTACCTTCGTTATCGAAGCGACTGCCTGTGCGAAGCTGGTGAAGGAAGTCGGCTGGAGAGGTGGCGACAATTTTGTCGCCATCCTTCAGCCTGTAGGTTGTTAACATGCTGCTAATTTTTTAGTTCTCAATCTGAAGTATAACTTTTCGCTTTCGGTAAGGAAAGGTACATCCTGTAGGGTGGTGTTGTTTTTCACCTTGCCTTGCTTTGCAAAGGTAATCATTTTTGCGAGAAAATGAATCCAAGCAGACATCTTTGTGAAGTTCGTTGAACCTCCGTGCTGGCGGAACTCTACCGTGCGGTGGCGTGCGTAAGCTTCGAGGTTAATCTTGTGGTAGCGGTTGTGAGCAAAAGCAGCTCTAAGGTCGCTAATGTTAGAAGCTCGGTTGATTGCTATCTCTGAAATGGTGGCAATGGTCCTACAGTAGCGGTTGTTGCGACGGCTGCGAGGCATAAAGTGGTCGATTACATTCTCAAGGCGTTTGTAAGTTATTATAAGGTTCTTCCAAGTCTGAAGGTCGAATTCCGCAGCGTCCATGTGAACGTGAAGACCGCAAGAGTCGTTAACCTTTGCGTTGCAGAGGTCGAGCACCCAGCAGACCTTTTCAAGTTCCTCAAGCCCCTGCTCACCGTGGAGGATTGGGCTAACAAGCTCGAAGGTGTTGTTGCCTGAAAGGCTGCTGTCGGTAACCAACTTCCAATGGTCGTTGTGGTCGTTGTGGTTGTAACGCTCAACGTTAACTCTGATGCCTGCTGCTGTAAGTTCTCTTGCGAGGCGTTCACGTGTGCAGTTGTAAGCTTCAATCTCGATACCGAAGTTGCGGTTAAAAGTGTAGTCGAGTTGTGGAAGAACTGTTGTCGCTGCTTGCGCTGCGCTCTGTGTGATTCCCTGCATCATTCGCTTGTAGACGTTTTGCACAAAGCCGTAGTTTCCGTTTGCGACAAGGTCTGCAACCTGTCTGCGTGTAAGTCCAAGGCTAAGGAGCTTCTGTATCTTAGAAGTCTTTGTTCCGTTCTCGTTAAGAATGTTCTGAATTTGCTCGTTCATAATCTTTGTTTTTTGAATGTTCTTTGTTTCTAATTGTACTGCTAAGGTAACACTATAATAAGGAACACGCAAGTACTATCGCCCTTATAATCAGCGATTTAGAAGTAATTATCTAATGATAAAAAACGATACAATAAGGGCTAACGCATCACTGCGTTAGCCCGTCATCCTAAACAATCTTTAATCTGAAAAAACTATTAACTATCAAACTATAATTCTACCAACTTATTAACGATACAAAGGTAAGGATTTAAGGCTGTTTCGCAAAGGACCGACTTAAAAGGTGCGTTCCAAGCGTGTCAGGCGCAACACAATTGAGCATTAAGGTCCAACCAACCGAGGAGAGTTCTGTGGCGACAAAAGGAATCATCTCCGCCTTGTCGAGTTCGCCTCGAGATATCCAATCGAGTTTGCCTTCTTCAGCATCGGCAATCATCCAAGCGTGAATCTTAGAGAGTAGGCGAAGTGCAGAATCGGAGGCAAGCATATATTCAGCAGCGTCAGCACGGTTCGTCATCTTGCTTGCTACAGTGATAGCGATACGCTGGGTTACTTGGTAAGAGTTGCGTCCATCCGCTGACATATTCAGTTCGCCATAATCCACGAATAGGAACGAGCCCACTAACTTATCGATACGCTGCTTCAATTCATCGAATGACTGACCATAGACATAGTTGGCTATCTCAGGGAGTCGCGACACATTGGGAAGTTTATCGAGAGACTCCGCAAGGTCATTATAACCAGGGAAGTCGCTTGCACCATTGGTAAGTATAGCACGAACACCCTCTTTTGACGGGTATTGTGCGAAATAGAGAAACTGATCTTTAATCATAATATCTTATCGATTACAGAGATAGGCAGCCCTACCTCTTCACTGATTTTTAATTTATCCCATCCAAAACCCTTCATATCCTTAACCGCATCGATAGTCTTCTTGCGCAGCACCTTTAGATAAGTAAGTACGTTCATCTGCTCTATCTGTTTTGCATTTCCAAGCCCCTCCTTGGAGAGGTCATAGAGTGCATCAGAGGCATCGGTGGTGATAGGCTGCTTGGGTTTATGAGCAAACTTAGACAGCAGAGAGAATGAAGTTTTACTAAATAGATAGTTGTTAAATGCTTGAAAATTAAACGATATAGCCGTAAGCGTTTCGAGTGGAAGTTTAGAGAAATCGTTAGCTAATTCGTGTGCACGCTCAGAATTGTACTCTTTCTCTGGATAATAGAGAATGGCAGCGAGCAAAGGCAACGACTCCTCGCCTCGTTCGATAAGCCCCTGTGCTTCGACGTACTGAAGTGCTGTAAGTGAGCAGGTGAGTGTACCGAAGCTTGTCTCAATCCGATATCCAGAAAAAGAACGTCCGTCAATCTGAACTGAAGGGATGAGTTGCGCACAGAAACAGAGGTCGATTACGTATTGGTAATCAAGCCTGCGTAACACACGTGCAAGTGGAATATTCAAGCGATAAGGATCTACACGACGGCATAACTCGTAAGTATCCTCGTCGACACCGTCCAGAACGCTATTGTTATCAGGATAGTTAATTTGAAACATAAACGTGAGCTGTTCAGAGATTGCTACGAGGTTAGCAATCTGTTCCTCCGAATGGAACTTGCGCTTATCCCAACCCATGATGTCGCATAACCAGTTAATCCGAACCTCTCCAGCGGACAGTTCGCCTGCTGCCATGCGAAGGAAGTCGCCCACAAGGCGGATATACTGGCGATCGGTCATAGCATCCCAACGGTTAGGAATGCTATGGGTCTCACCTTTATATATTAGTTCAATATCTTTCATTATGGCAACATTATAATATTATCATCAGGGTGATTGTACGCTGAGTTTGAGCAGAAGTCAGAAACAGACTCAGAGGAGAGCAGCGTATCAGCATTCGAGAGGAGTTCTTCCGCCTCACGATCGAGGCGGTCGGCAAGTGCGAAAATAGCACTGGATTCATCCTTACCAGAGCGTGCAGCGTGACTATCATCGAAGAGGTTTCGAATCGTCGAAGGGAACTCGAGGATATCAAACCTACGGAGCGACTTTGCTATTGTCTTCTTCACCAGGGCAAGCAACAAGATAGGACGAATGCGCTCTCTATTGTCATCTGTAAGTTTCTCGAAGTAAATCGACATAACTTCATCGAGCGTTTCCTTTTGCAAAGGAACAGTTCTGAAGAAGTAAAGATAAGATGCATCGATAGGGTAGATGGCATCCATCTGATCCATAGTCTTTATTTCGCAACGTTCCAAAATAGGGTAGTAAGGTGTTTTGCTCCACAACTCAGCGATTTCACCTTCGGTTGGTTCTGACAATAGTTGCACAAGCGTATCGATAGCGTTGCAATAGTTTTCCATATAAGAACGCTTCATCGCCTCCAGCTCATACTTATACACATTGACTTCGCCCTTCCTTCGATTAACACTATCAAAGATGATTTGAGTTGCCATGGTCATGTTCGCCATAGCAGCACGCAGAGCTTCTATAAGAGGAGAGTCTTCTTTCTCTTTTAAAAGCTCATCGAACACCGCACGACTGATGATGATTTCAATACGCTTGCGAGCCGTAAGACCAGACGAACGCAAATCGTTCAGGTCCATATTAGTTTCCACTCCAGGCGCATAAAGACTGAAGGTGGAGAAGTTCTTGAAAATATCTACTAATACATTCTTCATGACTGCTGCTGATTTAGTCTGTCTTTCGGTGCGACGTCTTCCTGTCGCTGAGGAACCTCACGATAAAAGCCTATACGATAACCCTGCTTATAGAGTTCAGGGAAGTTCAAGCGAAGAGCGAGATTGAACGGTTCTGCACATATCTCGTCCTCTGGTGTGAGCGACATTATATAGATAAGGTAGTTATAGTAAGCGTCAGAACCCGACTTACTGATAACACCATCCTTGCTAACCGCTGTAATAGATGCATCCAAACCAACGCTTGATAGTAAGGCTTCTTCTGCTCGTTTATCGTACGAAATCAAAGATTCGATATATTCCTTATACTTAAGGTCGATAGTCTCGATTCTCCATTGCTGCTCGTGTCCAGAGTTATCCATAAATGAAATAGAAGAGTAGGCTTTGCCTTGATTGTCAGCACCGCTCAGATAGTCGCCTATCTTGCGCAGCTCCAATCGCATATACTCTACAAGTAACGATTCACGGTATTCAGTACCGATACTGATACCGTTATATTTAACCAAGTCCTGTTTCTTAGATGAGCGAATCTTATTCTCCTCGCATAGCTTCATTAGCTGATTGCGTTTACTTGACACCCACGAAAAAGGAATGATGATGTGTATCTTCGCTGCAAGGGAATTACGCAAGAAGGAGTTAATGTAGGAGGCGGTCTTATTGCTACCTTGAATATATGGACGTGCGCCCTGGTGGGTTTCGTTCACTCCATAGAACTCATCGACTGATTTCTCTCGGTGGTGTGATACGGCAGCGAATAGATAGTTGTCAACCTCTGACAACAAGAACTTAGGGTATATCTTATAGTTACCCATGCCGTATGTCCAGCGTCCTACAGCTATATTGTTGAAGTCGCCATAATTAATCTGATCGTAGGCTACATCCTTACGAGTGGTAGCAAGACGGCAGTGCTTATTCTCTAATGGTTCAAGTCCAGCAACTGGTGGCATACCAATACGCTTGCCACGGGAAAATCTCCACTTAACGAAGTAATCACCGAACCAGTAGTAGTTCTTGATACAAGTCTTAGCGAACTCCTGTGCGGATGTTTCCATACCACGCTCTTGCCAAGAGTTCAGCCATTCATCCCACGCAGGCAGTGCGGTGTACTCACGTCGCAGCTTACCACCTTCTACTGTCTGCATATAGGCGCATGGTCCATTACCATAGAGCATCTTAATCTCCTTGCTATACAAGCGAGGCAGCAGGCGGTTCTGCTTTATCTCCATCGTTACCTCTTCACACAGTGCGTTGTTCATACCACGCATACACACCTGGTATCCATTCACACTCATCCACTGGTGTTCATGTAGGCAAGTCTGTCTACCCTGTGGTACGAGTAGCCCTGGGCTTGTCGATAGCTCTCTCCCTTCTCCAATCTGAAAGGAGAAGGTATTGCCGTCCATGACGTAGAGTCCAGCGTTGCCGTGCAGTTCAATACTATCTGTCATAACCAATTTATCTTATGTAGTTTATATCCGTCTTGTGGGAACCCCATATATCTGATGAGGATACGATAGCACATCTTGGGGTTTCCCTCTTGGTCCTCGAAAAGAAAGAAGTTCTCGGCATCTACTTTGAAGCAGTCTTGCGGTAGTTGCGTGCGCCACTTGCAATGTTCCTTAACTATCATCTGCTCACCTGCCATACCCTGTATGCGAGAGTAGGGGAAGAAGCAGATAGTGAAGTCACCTTGTGGTATCTTACTCATCTCCCTTGCCCATTGCATCGCTTCGATGCCAGTCATTTCAATCGTCTTCTCCATTACGTGCGAAATTACTGAAAATCGCTGTGGGAACAAAGGACGATTTTGCCCCCTTCCTGTCATATTTCCCGACTTTTTGGATTTTGCACCGATTTACCGACTTTCAGCGGGGGCGTAACACCGCCGTCGTTTGTTTTTTTTATTTTTTGATTTTCAGAACGCAAACCATTGAAACACAGCAAAGTAAGATTTTCACCGATGTAAAACACCCCTCATTATTGCCTATTTTCAAGTACGTTTTGTTTTCGTTTTAACCCATTATTAGCCGTTAAATAGTAAGATTTTCGGGCAAATCATCAGGATAACTGCTTAATTCCTTCTTGATTAGGTCGGAATAAAGACCGTATAAAAGGTAAATCATTGCACTTGGAAGCTGTGTTGTTAGTCCTGGTCTTCTTTTCAGTTCCTCCTTCTTCTCTGAAGCTTTATCGAGTTCTATTTTGCCATTTGTTTTCTTCAATGGACTGATAAGGATAGCACTGCAAAGGTTTGGACATTCATTTTCATCAACACGCACCTTCGGAAGTGAAGGAATCTTCTCACCAAAGAGCAACTGACAAAGGCGGAACTGTTGCCAGTGGTAAATAACAGGTGCACCCTCATTGTAGAGGATAACTGAAAAACCGTAACTCTCTAAGGCTGCCTTCATCGTTAGTGAGTCAGTAGTTATCTGCTCTAATTCCTCACGTGTCTTGTTACCTGCACGGTCAGGATAGAGATGTATAACCTTATTCACGGCATCAGTACCAAAGAAAGAATACACCTGCTGTGCAAGGTTCTGCTGGTCGTCGGGTATGTATGCCCAAAACTCCTTAATGATATCAAAACGACTGCCATAGTCTTTTTTCTGTCCGACTATTAGCGATTGGAAGTTACCAGGATCATAACCAATGTAGAGCGGTTCACGCTTATCGTAGTGGCGAAGATAACGAGCGGTGAGGGTGAAGTGGTCCTTGAGGTTCAGCTTAAGTATCTGGTCATAGATGTAACTATCCTTGAACTGGTGTCGCTCGTGGTCGTAAGTGGTAAAGAACTTGTTAGTCACCTCTTTGTGACGAATAGCACAGATAGCGGTCAAGAACTCATCCATATCGAGCGTGTCGAGCTGGGTCTTGAAGAACTTAGGACCGAGGATATCCTTATTACAGAATGATGAAGCACGGATATAGTAGATTGCGTTCCTTCGCATATCCGCCAAGCGTGGTTTCCATCGGGCAACAAAGGCGTTAAGGCGTTCATTCTCCAGTCTGATTTTCTCCATTGTGACTGGGTTCTTCGTGTTGCGAAGGTCCTGTTGAAGCATAAACTGCTTATAAAGCGACTGATTGATAGCGAGCGAGACACTGGCTATCTCCTCAATGAGTTGGCGGTCCATCTTGTTTTCGTATTCTTCAAACCAATCGTCCTCACCAAGGTCGACACGTGCCGTATCGCTCACACCTGTCACACCTTCATAGTAAGCAGAGCGACGGATGTCAGCTGAACCGCCACGGAGGGAAGGGAAGAGTCGTGACTTGAGTTTCTCACCGCTGTTGTGCTTCATCTCTTCGACGAATGCATGCACGGCATTACGACCTGCGACACTCTCAGGCTGATCAGAAGATACTAACTGAAGGTGCGCACCATTGCGGAAGATGACCGAGTGCTTAGCGTAGGCAATAGGGTAGCGTGGTCGACGGAAGTGAGAAGGTAGCTTCGCTTCGCCCACCACATAGTCGATACCATACTCCAACATTGCTCGCTGCTTGCCATTCACAATGACAGGACGAGAGAATGAAGCCTGAATGTTAGGCCAGACGTTTGTCATCAGTGCAACGTAAGTCTTATGCACAAGGAACGAGAGTTCACCAGGCATATCGTTCGTCACACGGATAAGTCGGGGAACGATAACGCCCTCCGTCTTACCCGTTGCACGAGCCCACTCTGCATAGAGCATATTCGGGTCGATGATGTTTGCCAACAGCTGAACACGATTCATATAGTAGTGTTCAAAATCGACTGTTGGCTGTTCGTTGTTTTGTGTTGTTAATTCGTCAGTCATTTGGAATCTCCTCTACTATTTCAGCATCTTGAATGTCAGCATCACGCAGCAGTCGTTTCTTCTCCTTCTGCTCGATAGGCAGCGAGTCGATAAGCGTAACATAAAAACCTTGGTTGTGTTTGGCAGCAATATCCTTGAGACTCTTCTTCGAGAAGCCAAGTTCCTCGGCTGTGATGCTTGGTGTGATAATAAACGTAACACCAAGGTCTCTATCGGCTTCGGAGATTTCAGAAGCACGACGACGACACTCCAGCGCACGTTCATAGCACTTGCCTTGTGTCTTATAGTCACCAGACAGCGCACAGAGTTTAGCAAGGTTCTCAAACTGGTTAGCGTACTGATTCTCCCATATCTTGATAGGTACGTTGTTGTCTACTTGGAAGTAGTTGATGGCTTCGTAAAGTCGAGCCATACAGGTGCGCTGCTCTATCTTGATACCTTGATTAGCATTGATGCGCTGTTGCAGCTTACGAGCCGCACGAGTTATGTTGCGTTCGTGTTCGTAGATTTCCATTGCCCACTGCAATTGCTCCAAGAACTTCTGTAGCTCTTGGGGAATAGCGTCGCACTTGCCAGTGGCAAAGAACTGCGATATTAAGTCGGGGTGTATCTGTTCGATACGGTCAAGTTGTGTCATACGCCAAAAAGGTCTTTTCGCAACTGCTCTTCCTTTGCCTGCTGAATAATCTCACGCAGTTCTTTCACGGCTTCGGTGCTGCCTTCCTTAGCCAGTTCAACGAGCTTGGTAAGGATTGCACGCATATCCTCTGTGACGTTCACGAGCAATGCGATGTCTGCAAGAAGTTTCTGAATATCTGAATCCATAACGCAAAGATAATCAAAGAGGAAAAACAAACAAAAGACAGACCATTTTCCTGACGTCAGGAAAAAGAAGCAGCGTGCCTCACGGCAGACTGCTTCACAATTTGAGAAATGCTTAAAAAAAAATTATATCTTCAGACGGCAATCGTTTCGAGTATGCCGTTGTATTGTTCGAGTGCTTC
The DNA here is from genome assembly GCF_000517825.1 of Prevotella sp. ICM33. NCBI lineage: Bacteria > Pseudomonadati > Bacteroidota > Bacteroidia > Bacteroidales > Prevotellaceae > Prevotella > Prevotella sp. ICM33. The sequence goes on along the minus strand of NZ_JACD01000001.1, from coordinate 26,471 downwards.
GAGGTAATTGTTGATGGCTGCCGTGTCGGTGGGTGCTGCCTTGAATAGGTTCCACGCTGTGCGCACTGCGCTATAAGCTACAGAGGGCGTAAGGGTGAGGGCAATAGTCATAGCGCACCTCCTTCCAACCATTCAGCTACGAAGCAGGCAGCCAAGAGAACTACGAGGAACAGATGAGCGTAGCAGACTTCCTTATGCGTGAAACGCTCACCGCATAGACGTGAGAAAGTAGCTGACTCGCCATTAAACCACTGTGAAAACTTATTGCGCCTTTCGTTTGCCCAATCCTTGAGCGTGAACGACCGCTGCGCTGTGCGGAGGGTTGTTGTTTGCATATTGCATCATTCTTATAGCATCCACGGAACTGCCGTGGCAGAGACACAGAGAAGCGGCTGCACATCCCGCTGCTATAAGAATGATGTCTCTACCCGAAGGGCTTTGAAAATTCTACGGAATGGCAACCGCCAATATCTTTATGAGCAAAAAAAAATGCCCAGCCGAAAACGTTGAGCAATGACCGATGCTCTCCGGGATAGTCTACTATCATTCTTATAGCACTGCAAAGATAAGCATTCGTTTTGAATCGTGCAAGCGAAACGCAAATAATTTTTGCGTGACGCAAGTATTTCATAAGAAATCCCCTGCTTCACAGCGTGAGGCAGGGGACGGCTAAAGATTAGAAAATCAATGACTATCCTTATGGATGATAGTCTGGGTCAACGGATGGACCGCTTGGATTGCTTTCTGTTTTGTGGTTTATCTTACCAACATTGTCGCTCTTCTTCACCTCGTAAGGCTTGAAGTCGATGCCCGTGAGGAAAGCACGTGTGCGCCCGATGTCGCCTGCCTTCCAGTGGGTCTCAGGCTGGAAGTTGATGCGCGTACCGACAATGTTCTTGGCTACGTTGAATTTCTCAACCGAATCGGCAGGCTTGGTTTTCAAGCCAACCTTGAACGAGCCGAAGCCGTCGAGTACCACTCGGTCGCCATTACGCATGTGGCGAGCCATTACGTTGACGAGTTCACGCAGAACTGCGTAGACATCCGCCTGCTTGGCAGAGGTGTTTTCCTCAATCTCCTTAGAGATAGACTCGAGGTCGGCAACATCACTGACAACGGCACGTGCATAGAACTTGCCTTTGGTTTTACTCTTTGTGCGAACGTCTTGGTAAATCTTAAATTTTACTGACATAATACATTGATTTTAAGGGTTAATAAATAGATTTATATAAAGCTATGCTTTTGATGATAGAAAGCTATGCTTTGGACGATCAAAAGCTATGCTTTGGATGATAGAAAGCTATGCTTTGGATTTCTGTTCCTGCTGCTGCTCAAGAACCATTCTGAACAGTCGCTCCTTTTCTTGGTACTTTTGGAGATTCCGCTTATCAGCATCTCTTTTCTCTTTACGATCCTTGCGCTTAACGAACGACTTATAACGCTTGATGTTGTCGAGAACGTTCTTGTGCTGGCGGAGGAACTCTGCTGGGTCAGTGCGGAGCAACTTGATGAGCTGGGCTATCTCTGAGCGTCCGAAGAGTATCGGGTGTTTACAGAGGAACTTACCAGTGTCGTTTAATGATTGCAGCTCGGCAAATGCTTGAAGATTGCGGATGCGCAGTTCTGCCATTTCTGCTACGGCTTGTGCGGTTGGCTTTGTCTCCAGCAATTTGTCGAGCTGCTTCATCTTTCGCCAAGTGTTGATGCGGTCGTTATAGATGACGGTTGCCATCTGCACGTCCGCATCAGTAAGGTTTTCCCAGTCTATTTTCGGGTACTCTTCTTCTTTTTTTTTGGAGCTGCTTTCGCTTTCTCCTGCTTAGAAGAATCGTCGTCCTTATCCTCTGAAGGGGCAGTAGGTTCCTCTGATGATTGCTCTGTAGGATCGTTATCTTCAGAACCCTCTTCAGATGAATCATCGCCACCCTCTCCTTCCGATGGGTCCTCGTTGCCTTCGCCACCGTCAGTGTCTGGGCTTTCATCTCCATTGCTGTTGAGTGTTTCAGGATTCTCGTCGCCATCTTCAGAAGAGTTGTTGGCGTTGATGTTATCATTATCCTCGTCGGCTGCTTTGGCTGCAAACTCACGTCTGTTACGTACGATTTCGTCGTGCTCGCAATGATCGAGAAGAATGAAGAGTATCTCCTCGTGATTCTTCTCTGGCGAGAGGTCGAAGCGTGTGAAATCGGTAAGGTGTGGTGCCTTCTTGTGCAGCAGGGCAAGGTCGGCTTCCACAACCGTGGGGCTGACCAGCTTATGGAAGTGCGTTAATTTCTCTTTTGCGCTGTACATATTCTTAATATAAAATGGTGAATAAGTCCCCTCCCGTGAAGGGAGGGGAATAAGTTAGGCTTCAGTTCTTGAGACCTCGACAAGTGTTGTGGTGTCAAGAACACGGAAAGTGATTGATGCACCTGTCTTTGCTGTCCAGGTTGCACCCTCTTCCAGTACGAAGGTAGAACCGTCAGCGATGGTGGCTGCCTTATCGGTACCAGCACCAACGAGTGTGATGTATCTTCCCTTATCGCTCTTGCTAAGACCACTAACCGTAGCAATAGCAGCAGCTGCTGACGTTCCGTTTGGAATCGTGTATGTGTTACTGCCTGCTGTGATAGCTACATCTGTAGCATCCGCATTGATAGCAGTAGCAGCAGTAACAGCTGGATTGCCAGTGTAAATCAGTGGAAGGTCGACAGAGCTGCGCTTGAAGGTAAGGGTCGTATAACGACCGTCCTTATCGTCCTTCGTCTCTGTGTTAGAGAGGATGATAGGACGCTCGAGTTCACCAACGATGTACCACTCCTTCTTCTTAATGTGCTTGTAAAGAGCGATAAACTTACCACCGCTGTACTCCTCAATGAAGTTATAGAGGTTCGCACGAGCTCCGCCCATTACCATTACAAGCTGATTTTCACCTGTGGTAGTGATGTCGCCCTTCTCTGTGGTACCAGTGAAGGTTGGAATATCGTGTGCCTCGAAGTAATGAGGAATCTCATTCGGTTTCAAAGGAACAGGCGCAACCTCACGGTTAGCGTTAGGTTGTGGGAACTCCTTTGTGCGGTCGATTTGGTCGAGCGCAATAAGATAAACAATGTAAGAGATAGCACTACCGTGTGTATCTCTATCAGACACATCGTCGACGTGACCGAGCAATGCCATTGAGGCGAAGGTGACACCTGAACCAGCAGCAGCACCGAGAGAGTGGTCAAGCAGCGCAGCTACGAGCATGAGGATGCCAAAAATCGCAAACGTAGCCATGAACATATTGCGTGACTGACGATTTGCGTAGTTAAATCCTTTCATAGGATTATACGCACGATAGCGTTTCTGAATATTGGGCTTTTTCATTTCTATTTCTATTAATGATAATTATTGATTTAAGAAAGGAACTGAAGAGGTCAAGCCGTCCCGAGCTTTTAATTCCATCGACTTTCCTCCCAGTTCCTTAGTCATTCATCTATCGTCCACCTGGTACGTTAGGCTGCAACTCCTTGTTGATGGTGCGCTTGCCACCGACGCAACGCTCCAACTCACGGAACTTGTTATCAGCACCAAGGATAACCATGATGTAGTCGCCTACAGCTGTAGCGGTGAAGGCAGCCGTGATGCTATCGAACTTACCACTATTGGTAATCTTTGGTAACTTAGTTTTGTCACCACACTCGATGCAGTAAGCTACACCAGCCTTCGCATTCTCGATGTCGGTGATAGTTGTCAGTGTTGTTGTGCTGTCGGTAATCTGCCAGAAGCCGTTATTACCGTCAACCTTATCGGTGATAGTTGCTGCAAAGAGGTTGATGAAGATCTGCTGCCACTCGTAGTTATTCTTATCCATCTCATCCTTAGTTGAGAAGCGACGACCTGTGAATGAAGCAGAAGTTCCCTCTTTCCATGTACTCCAAGCACGGACCTGCTCCATGCTTTCCTGCATCTTCACAGAGAGCATCTCACCTGGTACAAACTCAAGGAACTGAATATTACCTGGTTCGTGAAGCATCATGAATGGAGTCTGACCGAGATAAGGCAACCAAATGATGCGCATCGTAGTGTCTGGTACCACGCTCAATGCACCCATAGGTCCAGCGAAGTCTGTGTCCTTACCATAGGTAGAACGAACGTTCTTAATCCACCATGCCTGATGGTTCTTATTCAAGTAAATGAAGTGGTTGTCGAGGTCCATGTCCTCTGTGATAGAGGCACGAACGTCAGCAATGAACTCTTGAACAGAAGCGAGGAAACTTGCCTGTGTATAGGTGCGGTATGTACCATCATCGTGTGGCTTGATGTCGTACTGATGAACATAACGCAGCAAGGTGTAGAGAACACCAGTAGCAGCATTGAGGTAGCTACCTGCAACACCCTTATCAGGCTTCACGTAGATACCACGCATACGGCGTTTGTTCTGCTCAACCTGTGCAGCACGGAGGGTATTGAGCAACTGATACTCAATCATAGACCACTTGATAGGGTCAGAGCCTTCCTTGTTGAGATAACCGATGTACTTACGCTCGATTTCTTTCATTGGACCCCATTCCATCTTAATCATAGCGTCGTCAACGTAACCATAGTGGTTCTCAATCTTCATACCGCCCTTGAAGACCTCACCAGACTGGTAAGCCTGTGAAACCTCATCGAAGAAGGCGTTGAATACGAGTCCACGGTCTTGGTAGCCGTAAGCGACAGGGAAAAATTGAGTAAGGTCACGTACCTGTAGAACACGAGCGATGAGTGCATCCTGACGAAGTACAACGAACTGATCGCCAAGACCAGCATTGTCTACGCCATCGTAGTTAGTAGCGTAAGTACCCTTTGCAAGTGCAGCTGCATCAAGCATCTTGTTCTGCTGAAGGTACTGATAGCGGTGCTTGAGTGAATTAGCATAATTGCGAACCTCCTTATAGAAGGCAGCACCATCTACTTGCTCGTCAACCTCTGGCAGAGCTGCTGCTGCACGTGGGTTAGCTGCAATCTGATTCCAACGATTCTTCATTGAGAAGAAAGGATGTTCAACACCGAAGAGATAATCAGCTGTATTAGCGAAACCATTAACACTTAGAGGAACAGCATTCACTGTTTGCGCAGGAACATCAGGTGCAGGGTTTGAACCCATCGCCTGAATATCAGCACGCATACCCTTAATACCCTCAAGGATACCCTCAAGAGTTGCGTTGCCTTGCTGTGTAGGCTGCTGACCACCATTATCATCAGCTGATGCTGAAGGCTCACCACCATTCAGAACAGACTGAATGGTGTTCAGCATCTTCTGAAACTCATCCGCCTGTTGAGCTGTCTTCTGTGCAGCTTGTTCAGAAGCAATGTCATCAGCAAGCGTACTCTGGTACTTCTTCTGATACTCTGCTACGATTGAGTTGAACTCATCCTGTGACAGACTTTTGTCTTCGAATTTCTGCTTAAATCCAAGGAATTCGATGACACTTGTAAGTTTTTCTTTTAAACTCATAAATAACTAAAAATTAAAATGATACATTTATATGTTGTAAACGGCAGTTTTAAGTTTCTTTGCCTCAGTATATTCACGACCCATCGTAGCAGTTTCAACGATAGCTTCTACCATCGTCTTGCTACCATCTGTCAGACCGAGTTCCACAGCCTGAGGAGTGTAGAAGGTTTCACCACGCAAGACAGGAGTATCGTCAGGAAGGTCAGCAAGTTTACTACGCTGTGAACGAACCTCTGATAAGAACTGTGCATTCATTGGGTCGAGGATGTCTTTCACAAATTGCTCATCCTTACCTTGACGAAGATCATCGAAGACTTTGTTCTTCAAGTCAGACTTAGTTGCTTTTGCTTCCACCTTCTTAATACCGAGCTTCGCAAAGTATTCTTCAAAATCGTAGAAGCTGCACATCGTTCCGATACAACCTACATAGTCATTCTGGGTCAGTGCGTATATACGCTGACCGTGGCATCCGATGTAATATCCAGCTGAGCAACACATCTGTTCATAGAATGTAAGGATAGGTTTCTCGCAACTGCGTAGTGTTTCGCTCAAGCGGTCGAGGTACCACGCTTCACCACCTGGTGAATTGATGTGAAGGAAGTGACAAGAGATTTGTGGATTAGCTTCAGCTGCAAGCAGGTCTGATTGCAACTGCTTACTTGAGAAGTAATAATACGAATCAGACATCACGGTACCGAATACACGATGATAAGCAATACTGTTATCAGGCAGTTGCTCATCACTGAACTCATCAGTAAGTGTAATAGGAGCGGTGTTTTCTTGATTCGTTATCTTCTGAATATCCAAGAGAGCAAGATGTGACTCGAGCTGATACCAACTATGGGTGTTAAGGTAAGCAAGCATTTCATCTTTCGTCATGCTGAACGATGAGTTTACCTCAGGTTTATCTGGTGCTTTACCACTGAGCGGAAAGGCTGTTAACATAGCCTGTCGAAATCCGTCAATAGTTATGAATAGAGGCTTCCCTGAGACAAGTAGAGACTGTAATTCTTTCATCAATATTCTTTTTGATGCGAATTTACTATATAATAAGGTGTAGGCAAAAGACCTACAGAAGGGGGTCTGTGAGCATTTTACACTTGATTACGAGGTTTGCAGAGTTCAAATTTGAAGATATCTGAACTCGTGCAGGAATATCCGATGTGCCGATGTTATGAGTTTTCCTATCAGATGTTTTGATTGTAACGATAGCACTTCTCTCTATTGCGAAGGTCCTGCGAGTTTCCCCGTCGGGTAAGTCTATAACTATGGTTTTATCGCAGTTCCAATAATTACCAGCTTCATTGTCAGTAAGTTGTGGTATATATGAGAATGTGTCTGCAACGAAATCATACACTTTCTTCTTTCCTTCTCTATTTGGATTTACAAGTCTCACTTGTACGGTGTTTAAAAACTCTAACATATCATAAAACATTTGAGTGACAAAAACAATAGTTTGGTATGTATTAAAAAATATTAAATACATGCAACTTTTTGATACTTACGAACCTTCTTGGGTCTAAGTCGGTTGCGGAAGCGGTAGTAATTCTTCAATAATGCATCTGAAGATATAGACTTCAATTGATAGCTACGAATGAAGTCATAGATAACATCGAGGTTTCTCTTCTGTCGACCGAACTCTTCATTCTCCAACAGAATACGATGGAGTTCGAAATTGAACATCCTTCGTATCTGAGCTTCTATTTCCTTAGCTGCTGCTGGAGATAGGTAATTGTAATAAGCAGGATCTTTCCAAGGGCTGGCGATAACACCAGCCTTACGTTGAGGTAGGTGAATACGGAGGTTGCCATTTACAACATCAGGTTGATTGCTGCGTTGCTTGGTCATATTCTCCCATACGCAGAAGTATAGATCTGTGGTGCTTGGAATCTTGACACCACCAGTAACTGTGTCTTTACAATATTTTGCACTTATATATTCTGCAAGGTACTGTTCAATTTGAATTGTGACAACTCGTTTCGCAGACCATTTTTTTTTCTCCATATCCTTTTTTAGTTTTTAGCCGTCCTACCGTCCTACATTCCTACAAAATTAGACTTAATTAACGCAAAGTTACAGATTATCAGTGAGATAACAAAATTTTATCACTCAAAAGTTTTATTATTTCACTCTCTTTTTTCATCCTACAATCCTACAAAAACACATATTTTGTAGGACGACGAATCCAAAACAGAGAAAAACACGAAAAATCCTATTTCCTACAACGTCCTACAATCCTACAAATAAACAATTAAATCCTATTTCCTATAATAATAATATAACTATTTGATTTATAGGTATATATGTATATTATAGGTTTGAAAAGAAAAACAATTTGTAGGATTGTAGGATTGTAGGACGGTGTTTTTCTGAAAATTTATTTTCAAAAGTCATGTTTTCGAGGTTTTTTCTGAAAATTGGGGGTACGGGGGATTTTTCGCCACCTTCAGTAATAAAGAATGTGATATGGTATATGATATGGTATATGATATGGTATATGATACGGTATTGATATGATATGTGATATAGATAGAAGAAATGAGCCGTGCCTATTCATCCGAACTGGCACGGCTCTAAAGGAATTTGATACTTTCATTAAAAAGGTTCATCACTTCCGTCTGACGGCTCAAATGGCAAGTCTTGCGGAAGGTTTTTTTTCGGTGGTTCTTCAGTTGTGTTAGTTACCTTAGTTTCGACAGGCTTGCTTTCTTTATTACTGTCGTCAGCATAGTCTCTTCTAAAGTCTATATTGTATGACTCGACAAACTTGTCGTAATCTATAATGATAGCACTTGTAGATGTGCTCTTCTGCTTACGTAGCTTAACCATACTTCCATCACGAAGGTCTGCGTCGTCGACCGTCTCCTCCCATATGAATCTTCTCGAAGAAACAGTACCGACGTATGAAGTATGACTACGTAGGTTTTGTTCAATCGTTGACAGCGTGCTATTTTCATTGTTATAACCGCTTCTATCGAAGATACTGAAGACTGCGCTCAAGCGTAAGAACATAATATTCGCACCTGCTTCGAAGGTGAAGGTCTTTGAATCTCCACGTGAATCTTTACCTGTGACCTTCTTGGGTTGCTCGATAAGGAATTCACGTCCTTCTATGATTTGTCTCGTGTCAATCATATTGTTGACAGCTGTGAAGAACATCGCCAGCTTATCAGTACTACGAATAAGTGATAACTGGAATTGTACCTTCTCTTGAACTATCTTGAAGAACTCGTCGTAGGTAAACGGTAGGCGAAGGTTAGAATATCGCTCTATCAGTTTGACAGTTCCCAAGAAGAGGGATGCTGTCTTCATCAATCGGTCCATTTCTCCAGAGTTGATGAGGTCTTGCTTTAGTTCGTTATACGCTTCTTGCTTAAGGCTTCTAAAATGGTCCATAAACATAGGACGAAGCTCCAGGATCTGAAGGAGTACATTTGAAAGACCTATCTTGTTTGGGTCTTCAATAGTCTTCAGTTCCTCGAAGAGGCGCACTTCTTCTGGTGTGCGGTTTCGAGGCTTTGGCACCTCGCAAACAATCACACGACTCATAAGTGCGTTGTCATCACGCTGTGGTGTCTCTTGACCGCAGATGATTACAGGGGCAAACACCTTATCGTTCTCAATCTCTCGTCCAGAGGTTCCTTTTCTCTTTTGCTTACCGTCACCGTCATATACGATACCTTTTAGAGCTTGGAACTTGGTGTCGCTGATATCCTTGTTGTTATACTCATCAAGAACCACAGGAACGTCCTTGAATGTACCCATGATGGTAGACATCGCAGCATCGGTACCTGTGTTAAGGTTGAAGATAGGTATATTAGGAGAAATGAACAGCGAGCGGATTGAAATTGCTATCTGTGTCTTACCAGACGACATCGGACCCATGAAAAATGGAGCGGTGAAAAGTCTATCGATGCAGTGGATGTTGCTTCTGAAGGCGCACATAATTGCAAAAACTAAAGCCCATTTACCATTGTCGTTAATCTTATATACCTGGTCCATTAACGAAGCCCACTTTTCGAAGCTGACCTTCTTCTCAGCTGGGACCTCCTTGTATACAAGCTGACTGATGAGCTCGTACTTATCTGATTGCTTACCGCTTCCTGCGTAGATGGTAGAGAAAGCAGGGAGGTAGTAGTTATTCTTGTTATGGGTAACCACACCCAGTTCGTTAACAGGGTCGAACACCCACTGACCGTCGACGTTGTGAAAGATACCATTGGCAAAGGCAAAGAACTGTTCATCTGTCTTTCGACTCATACCTTCGCTCTGCTGATTACCGTAGGTCTTTACCTCCGAACACATTACGAAGTGGCGACTCATATATGTTTTGATAGCCTTCCATTGCCACTCTTCACCATTGAAGTTCACAGCTTCGTAGTTGATTAAAACCTCCTCGATTGAAGACATCTTCAGCATAGCTTTAGAAGGTATTTCTATATATATAGGTGTCTCGTAATATCTACGATTGATACGCAGCACACGCTTATTCTGTTCGAAATCATCTGAAAAGATATGGAGTAATGGTGTCATGAAGAAGTCCGCAACTTGTGTCATACCATTACCATTCTTGTTGCGAAACATGTAGCACACAGGTTCGCTCTTCTTATTGAGGCGTGGGTAATACCCACTCTCTTTCCACATCCTCCTGTACTCTTCGTTCTCTTGTACATATTCTGGTGGTTCGTTCACATCGAATTCCTCATCGTCGAGGTTGTCTGCTTGCATACTAACCTTCATAGCAGACTTACGCTTGAGAATGAATGGCTTTCTTATCTCGTCAAACTGCCCCTTAGTTAGCTTGAGTAAGGAGCAGTAATGATTTCTGTTTATGGTTATAACAGTATCGTCAGCGTAGGATGTTAGTTCGATACAACGTGAGACAAGAGGAACTCGGTCTCCGTTGAAGTTTTCGAAGAACTTACCGTGCAACGCTATGTAATAGTCAAGGAACGAACCTGTACTATCACTGAAGGTCATGTCTATCCTAATACCTGCACGAAACATCTCTGCGAGAGTATGCAAGTAATTGTTTTCGTCGCCATCATCGGTAATATCACAACCAGTTTCTGAGGAAACAAAATAACAGTAGACACGTCGTAATTCTTGAATATCATTCGTTGACGGGCGACCAGACACATACACGATAGGTTCTTCTCCATATCCATCGAGAAAATCCTGCATAACAGAGGTAATAATCGCAGGACGGTCGCTTTCAATATTCTCCTTTAGCGCATCGATACCGAAGATACCAGCCTGTGTATTTGTATTAGCGACAGATTCTTTTAGTTGAGTACGAATGCTTCGCACCTTATTATCGATGAGTCCGATTTTACTTCGGAAATCTTCTGCAATTGATTTGATGTACTCCAAACGCAGAACAGAGTCTTGTACACACGCTACGAGAGAACAGATGGAATTTAAGCAGTCTGTGATAACTGTCTCATCCTTGCAGCCTCGTGGAAGAATCATACGCTTGAACGCTTTTGGGAAAGGTTCTGTGAGTTCCTTTAACTTCTTGCTTGTAAGGCTGCCGTGTGCTTTAGCGAATTCGTCTGGGTCCATACCTTTTTCAAGACGGATGCAGCGTACCTTTGCCCCAGCTTTCAAGAGCAGTTCACAGTTCTTTAACGAAGCCTTGACACCAGCAGGGTCTGCATCGTAAATCATTATGATATCATCTGTGAAGCGAAGTAGTAATTTCACTTGATCTTCAGTGAATGCGGTACCACTTCCACCTATAACATTCTCGACACCTACCTTATGCAGAGACATTACGTCAAACTGACCTTCGACAAGATAAGCGAAGCCTGTCTTACCAATACTCTTGCGAGCCTGGTATAATCCGAAGATGTGCTTACCTTTCGTAAATAGAGGTGTTTCGCCTGTGTTTACATATTTACCAGTCTTATCGTTTGGAGTCACGATTCGACCAGAGAATCCTATGATATGACCTTGCATGTCGTAGAAAGGAAACATTAAGCGGTCACGGAATCTGTCGTATAAGCGACCTTCACTATTTCCAAGTACATCTACTTCTTGCAGTAATTCTTGCGAATAGCCGGCTCTTGAAAGTTCTGCAAGAGCAAGGTTACCCATTGGAGCATAACCGACACCAAAGTCGGTCAATGCTTTGTCAGAAAGACTATATCCACGTGATGCAAGGAAACTCTCTGCTTGTCCAAGGTTCTTCTGAAAGAACTTTGCAGCAGCATCTATTGCGATACGTTGCGCTTCCTTTCTCTTGTAGGCAGCTTCTTCCTCAGGTGTGAGTTCCTTGGTAGGAAACTCGATGCCTGCTTGATTAGCACACCAGCGCAGAGCCTCTATGAAGCTTAGGTTTAGGTGATGCTGTACAAAGGATATAACATCTCCACTTGCTCCGCACACGAAGCAGTGATAAGTCTGTCTTGATGGACTGACGACCATAGATGGTGAGTGGTCATCATGAAAAGGGCATACACCCTTATAGTTCGCACCTGTCTTGTGCAGGCGAGTAAAGGTTTCTATTACATTTACAATGTTTAGAGCTGACTTTACCTTTTCAATGAAATTCTTATCTATCATATTCCTTATTCTTCATTTTCCTCGAACAAATCCAACTGGCGTGATTCAAGTGCCTCTTGTAAGGTTACGCCTAAGTATTCAGCTACCGCAGCATACTCTTTGCTGCTGATGTTTTTTCGTCCATAGTACAAGTCCCAAAATCGACGTTGATTTATTCCTGTTTCCGTGTAAAAGGTTCTTGTTGGTGTGAAGTCTTCTGGGTGGCGAAACTTTATCTTCAACATCTCCATAAGGATATTGCGCTTGACTTGCAATCCGACAGTAAGGCGATTGCGTAATGCAAAGAGGCGAACAGACATAGCACTTCTGTTCAATGCTCTTCCCATCTGTTCAAATGACAGTTTACCAAGATTGTTCTTAACAAAGGTAGCATCTTCTTCTGTCCACCGTTTATTAGCAGCTTTCATAATTTTACGACTTTTAGTTAGAATATTTCTTCGAAAGATTAATTTATTAATTTAATCTTATACCTATCATAAAAAAGCTCTACAGCCCAATTGGGTATGTGTGATTTGAATATCGCAGAATTATTACAATTATCACTTTTATGATCTTCTATGTAACTCTCAAGTTTAGCCACATATTTTTTTACTAACTCGCAAAAATCAGCATCGGGAATTTCTCCCCCTTGCAGTCTAAATCTTTCTTTTACATATTGTAAATCCGAAAGGAAAGACTTGTTATAAACAAAAGATTCGTTATTACCATGTACGTATACAACTGCAAGAATTCTCGCACATGTATCCATACTTATTGCTGGGATATTAGCCGACATGCACGTTTTATTCCATAAGTCTCTTAACGTTTCCATTTTTTTACCTTTAATTGTCCGTGTTTTCTATACAATGCGTTGTACTCGCTATCACACAAAATAGTATCATAAATTTGCTCGTACGTAAAGTTAGGCATCGCATCCGTTATTTGCGGAATCGTTAAATCCGCCTTAATAAGCGAAACAACCTTATCTCTATCTAATTCGACAATAGCATAATCTCCATCCTTATAAGTAGGAACTCTTTTATGTCCTCGTTCTTTATTTTCAGATTTTGCCCAATCTGACTTATATTTCCACACCTTAGAATATCCCCACCGTTGGATAAGCCGTGAGACGGTATTCCTATCACATCCAATAACAGCAGCTATCTGACGTGGACTCATCTGCCATTCAACCATCTGCTTTAGCTTGTCTTTCCACGCTCCAAACTTCTGCGCTTCCTCAGAATTACATCGCCCGATAGGACGACCAAGCAATACGCCCATCTTCATTCTAAGACGCAAGCCCTCCTTAGTCCTCTGTCTAATCATCTGTCTTTCTATCTCAGCAGACAAACCAAAAGCAAAGGCGAGGACCTTACTACTTATATCATCGCCAAGAACAAACTTATCTTTTACTGTATATATAACACATTCTTTCTCCATACAAAAATGAAGAATATCCATTACCATATATAAATCACGTCCAAGTCGAGAAATCTCAGAACAAACAATTTTATCGCCTTTTTGGACCAGCTTAAGAAGTGGTCCTAAATTTCTCTTATCAGGGTCTTTGCCACCACTAACACCCTCATCAGTAATAAATTTATCTATAACCCATCCGTTTTTCATACAAAATGACTCAACCCCTTGTTTCTGGGAATTTACATCTTGTTCATCAGAAGACACTCTTAAATATCCGTATATCATATTTATATATCTTAAATCAAACCATTTTTGGAAAGTTTTTTCCTTGCAAACATATAGCTATATACTCACTATCAAACCGCATAATCATTATGTTGTCAGTTGGATGAAGACTCCCAAGTTGACTCTGAACATATACTCGAAGTGCTTCGTGTAATAATCGAAGTTCTCGCTCTGAAAGGTCTTGTATGGAGAATTTTCCCCACTTATCTTTATCTATAAACATTTCTTTCTTAGATATTCTGTTACTCCCTGTCTGATTTTCTTTCGTGTCGTTGGTGTTAATTTTAACTTTTGATTAGGATCCTTATAATGAAACTGAAAAGACATCCTAAATCCCATTTTGCGGATAGCCTTTTTTCTAACTTTTCTAATGCTGGGCATAGTTATTCAAATTTAAGGTCATACAATTTATTTCTTTCCAGCGAGCTACCAAAGACTCCAACGAGGTCACCATCTTCTTTATTTTCTCTCCATTCAAAATCAGTGGAGAAAGCCTCTCCTTTCTCATTCCAAATGACACCTTCATTCTCAAGGTGACCAGTTACTTGACGAACATTCGAATGGTTTAGCTTCATCTCGTCGATTACGATACCTAAGTTTAATGCGTCAATTGCTTTTTCAAATTCCTTTGTTTTCATAAGATTGTTTTATTTGTTTTACATTCTTTTTCCGTAGAATACTGAACATACTTTTCAAGTAAGTTACAGTAAATACCATTTATGCACATGCGATGAGAATCGCATTGTAGACATTCTCTATGCATCTGGGAAGAGCTCGTGTTCGGGTATGTTAAGATAGTCTGAGATTACCTTTCTCTTCTGTGGGGCTGGAGTAAAGTCGCCCCTTAACCATCTATAGACAGTACTTTCATTAACACGGCATAACTCCATTATCTTTGATATCTCTTCTTTGCGCTGATTAGGAAGAGAATATATGTACTCTTTGAATCTCATTTTTATTTTTTTTATATTCTTTTTATTGCGCCCTCGATATATTTTTATTATTTTCGTGGCGCAAGTAATACTTGCGTAGCGCAAAGGTCTAACATTTATTTGAAATAACAAAATAAATGAGAGATTATTTCTCTCATTTATTAAAAAAATAATGAAAATGGAAGAAGAAACTATTACTAATCGCATCGCTCAATTGATGAACAAAGAAGGACATACGATAAATACGTTCGCTCGAAAATTGAATATCTCTTGGACTTCAGCTAATAATATCATCACTGGTCGCAACGCACCTAACTATGAAACCATAGTTAAGATTTTAACGAGTTTTGAAAACATTGATGCTAACTGGTTGATAATGGGGCAGGAAAGACGAGAAGAAACTAATGAGGATAAACTTTATTCTGTTATTTCGATGCAACAGAAAACCATAGAGAATCAACAGAGAACAATAGACCGATTAACAGCGAAGCTCGTTGAAAATGTATCTGAAGATTCTGTTAAAAAAGTGGCAAATGCCGTATAATCAAGATGCGCCTTAGAGGTGTTTAAGAGTGTTTTTACGGTGTTTTTATTCAAACATTTTAATTAAAAAATCACTCAAATGTTTGATAGCGAAGACAATGTAAGATTTATATTGTCGGTGAAAACTCGGTGAAAATTAACTAAGAACTAAAAATTGTCCTATTGAATATCAGCAAGTTAGAAATGTAAAAAAAGAAATCTGAAATCTGGTCATCCCGACAGAAAAAGGGAAGAAGCCGTTTGGTTTCTTCCCTTTTTGGTTTTATTGGGCTAATTAGCCTTATTAGGTTTATTGGCCTTATAAGCCTAATTGTTCATTCTTCTCTTAGCTTTTCCCTACAATCTTCAAGGATAGCCATCAACTCATCCATCTTTGTTGTGCGCAACATAGCGATGCGTGTCTTCTTAAAATCGGGGATTCCTTTGAAGATTGGCGATGCAGCTAAGTGTCGGCGGGTATGTAGAATACCACGATGCTCGTCGATACGCTCCACATTAATGCGTAGCATTTCTTCAAGTATATCGATCTTATCATCGATAGTCAGCTGCTTCTCACTTTGATTGAATAACCACGGACAACCGAAGGTTGCACGGCCAATCATCACCGCATCAACACCATAATGGTCAAACTTCTCGTGCGCTTCCTCAATACTTGTCACGTCACCATTGCCAATGATGGGGATATGAATGCGTGGATTGTCCTTCACCTCACCAATCAGTGTCCAGTCAGCTTCGCCTGTATACATCTGTGCGCGAGTGCGTCCATGAATGGTTAATGCCTGTATACCACAGTCTTGCAGTTGCTCAGCAAGATCGGTGATAATGAGGTTGTCGTTGTCCCAACCTAATCGGGTCTTTACTGTGACTGGTGTGTTGACAGCCTTTACGACCTCTCTTGTGATGTCAAGTAGCAGTGGGATGTTCTTCAACATACCAGAGCCAGCACCCTTGTTTGCCACCTTCTTCACTGGACAACCAAAGTTAATGTCAATCACATCGGGCTTTACCTGTTCAACAATCTTAGCTGCTTCAACCATTGAAGCTACATCCCTGCCATATATCTGTATTCCTACAGGACGCTCACTATCGTCAATGACTAATTTTGAAAGTGTCGACTTGATACTACGGATGACGGCATCAGCCGACACAAACTCCGTATATACCATGGCTGCACCGAAGCGTTTACACATCTTGCGGAAGCCAACATCTGTCACATCTTCCATTGGAGCCAAGAATAGTGGGCGTTCCCCCAAATCTATTGTTCCTATTTTCATAGGTGCAAAGGTAACGAAAAGGCTTTGAATAGTAAAGGAGTAAGAAGGCAAAAAAGTAAAAGGAGGGAAAGTTTTAAGGCTCTTCCGTTAAATGTATGGACGCTTTTCGTATTGCTTTAACGTATGAACCATAGCTACTCATTAAACAAAAACTTGGCTAAGACTGTCAACATTCTATCCTATTATAATCCTCTTTTATTGAAAACCTTTTCATTTTAAGACTTCGAAAATATGTAGATAAGGATTTGAAAAATCATTACATGATTTTAAAGAAAACTCCTATAACTAACGGCAAAAACATATATAAGAAGCAGGTTTGCAACCAACAGTAAATCAGTTAGTTATAAAACGGTATGATGAAAGGTGCTTAATTGGACTTCAAAAGGGCGTTAGTAAGGGTCTTAAAGGGCACCTTTTGCAAGCCAATTAGGCGTCTTTAAGAAGCCCAAAGAGCATGTATTGGTTTTGAGTAGCACGAAAATAATTTACAAATTTCAACTGATAAGGGAATGCGTTGATAGTAGATGACAGATAGACATTGCAGCTAATTACATTTATCATGTAGTTTATCCCCCTTTGTAAAACCATCTAATTAGAGGTAATCATACTATGTATGCGGATGAATCTCATTCTGTTAACAATCTACGCATTTAACGGAAGAACTGTTTTTAAAAGCTAATAGGGTAGGGAAATGAAAAGGAAAGGGAAGAAAAAGGGAATGATATTTTTCAATCTTAAATATTTTGTACTACACAAAATATGTAGTATTTTTGCAATATAAAGTTCACGTATTATGGATGATCAGTATAAAATCCCCTATTTGAACGCTGTTATCAGAACGTTTGGCAATCGCTTTAACTTGACGGTACAGCAATCTTTCCGCTATCTTTATAACTTTAAAGGAATACAATTTCTTTTAGAGTATTATGACGTGGAACATACATTGTCTATAGATGATACGGTAGATGACCTTATCAAAGTTTGTCAAAAGAATGGAGGAGAATTAGCATGAGACTCTATCATGGTACTAATATTGATTTTTCAGAGATTGATCTTGCAAAGTCTTTCCCGCTAAAAGACTTCGGACAAGGCTTTTACTTGACGACAATACGTGAGCAGGCAGAACGAATGGCGAAACGAAAACACGAAGCGTTGGGGGGCAAAGCCATTGTACAAGAGTATGAATTCGATGAGAGTTTCTTACATAAAGGTGATTTGAAAGTGCTGATTTTTGAAGGAACTACCCCTGAATGGGCAACATTTATCTTTAATAATAGGTCAAGAAACAAAAACTATCATCATGATTATGATATCGTTGTCGGACCTATAGCAGATGACGGAGTAGCCTTTCTTATTAACCAATACACGACGGGAGCAGTCACTTTGGCACAGTTTACAAGGATGCTTAAGTTTAAGAAGCTCAGTGATCAGTATTTCTTTGGTACTGAAAAGGCTGTAAAATTATTAAATAGAATAAAGTAATGACACAACAAGAAAGATTTAATCACCTTGTCAATTTCACTATTGATGAGCTGACAACTTATCTTATAGAAGACTTCCATTTGGATACAGCAGAAGCTTTGAATATTGTTTATTCTTCAAAGACACTTGAACTTCTGCAGAACAAGCGGACTGGACTTTATGACCAGAGTCCAGGCTATGTGTATCATTTGCTCAAGAAAGAGTATAAGACTGGACAGTTGCCACAAGTCAACTAATCTTTATTAAAACGATTATATAAATTTAATTTACAGCCATCTTTGCAACTGAGTTGCAAAACATAATCTTTATCTTTGCAGCAGAATATTAATGCAGTAACAGGTTTTAGATTATGAAAAAGAAACTTATAAGAATCATTCTTACGGCTGTACTCCTCGCTGGAGCATGGTTAGTAGAGCATTTCACAGCACTTCCAATGTGGCAGGTGCTGCTTGTTTATTTGGTCCCTTATCTGGTTATCAGTTATGATGTATTAGGTGAAGCGGTTGAGGGAATCATGGAAGGCGATCCTTTTGACGAGAATTTCCTTATGAGTATTGCGACTATTGGAGCATTGCTCATCGGTTTCCTTCCTGGTGCCGAACCACAATTTATCGAAGGAGTCTTCGTGATGTTGTTCTTCCAATTAGGCGAACTCTTTGAACATTATGCGGAAGATAAGGCGCGCGACTCCATCTCTGAGCTGATGGATATCCGTCCCGATGTAGCTAACGTGGAGCGAAACGGAGTGGTAGCGAGCGTAAGTCCAGAGGAAGTGAAGATTGGTGAGACTGTGATTGTTAAGCCGGGAGAGAAGATTCCATTAGATGGAAGGGTGCTTGAGGGCAGCTCCAGCCTTAATACCGTAGCCCTTACGGGTGAGAGTATGCCACGTGATGTAAGTGCAGGCATGGAAGTTATCTCTGGTTGTGTTAACCTTTCGGGTGTGTTGAAAGTACAAGTTGAAAAGGCATATAGCGAGTCTACCGCTGCAAAGATTATCCAACTCGTTGAAGAGGCAGGTGATAACAAGTCACGCAGTGAGTCGTTCATTCGTCGTTTTGCACGTGTCTATACGCCTATTGTGGTGATTGCTGCCCTTGCTTTGGCTGTTATTCCTCCGTTCTTCTATGATAGTTACGCACCAGCCTTTGGTGTTTGGCTCTATCGTGCATTGACCTTCTTGGTTGTAAGTTGCCCATGTGCTTTGGTTATTTCTATTCCTCTTACCTTCTTTGCGGGTATCGGTGGGGCTTCTCATAAGGGAATCCTCATTAAGGGTGGTAACTATATGGATGCTTTGGCAAAGCTCTCTACGGTAGTATTCGATAAGACAGGAACATTGACACGTGGTACTTTTGATGTTGAGGCTATCCACCCAGAGAAACTCTCTGAGCATGAGTTACTCCATTTAGCAGCCCATGTTGAACGTTATTCTACTCATCCAATCGCCCTTGCTCTCCGTATGGCATATGCGAATGAAAAGGATAATTGCACTGTTGAAGATATACAAGAAACAGCGGGACAGGGCATTACTGCCACTGTTAATAATCAGAAAGTAAGTGTTGGTAACAGCCGTTTAATGGCAACATTAGGTATTACAATCCCTACCTGTAAGCGTTGTACGAGCCATGCGGGTACGATTGTTCACGTTGCGATTGATGGTGAATATGCAGGTCATATCGTTATCTCTGACCAGTTAAAGGCTGATGCTGTGAAGGCTATAGAGTCTCTGAAGCAGTTGGGGGTTAGTAAGACAGTTATGCTGAGTGGCGACAAGAGGGAAGTTGTTGAGCAAGTTGCCGAGCAGACAAAGGTGACGGAATATTATGCCGAACTGCTCCCTACTGACAAAGTAAAGCATGTTGAGCGTCTCATTGCAGAGAAAAATGCAGGTGAAACTATCGCCTTTGTTGGTGATGGAATCAATGATGCACCAGTGTTGGCACGTGCTGATGTGGGCATTGCTATGGGTGCTTTGGGAAGTGATGCAGCTATCGAGGCAGCCGATGTCGTACTGATGGACGATAAACCTTCGAAGATAGCACTTGCCATAGAACTCTCATGCCGTACTATTTTCATAGCAAAGGAGAACGCATGGTTCGCCATCGGTATTAAAGTTGCAGTCCTTCTTCTTGCCACCTTTGGAATGGCAAGCATGGGATTAGCTGTCTTTGCTGATGTTGGCGTTATGGTTCTTGCCGTTCTTAATGCGATGAGAGCAAGATAGAAAGGCGTTCTTCGTGATTTATTTTCATGAAAATAATTTGGCATCTGTCGTAAAGTAGCTACGCAGATGCCTTTTTTAATAGTGTGAAAAGCATAATTTGATAAAGCAATAGAGTGTTCTCTTTCGGCTTATCCGGCATTTCGAATGATACTACTATTGATTTTTGTGATGCAAACATTTGATTTCCTTTGAGTTATTATGTTATTAATAAGGTTTCTTATGCTTAGTGATTCGGTGTGACATTGCCGTCCGCACTATTGGTGTTCAGCGTCCGCACCATTGGTGCTCACCATCCGTACCATTGGTGCTGAGCCTTCGCACGTTGATAAAACATGAACTCTTTCACTCTTAAACAATGTTACAACCTTCTGCTTTTACGATAAAAATAATTACGAAAAAAGCCGAATAAGAAAACTTTTGTGTAAGTTTGCAGTAGAGAGTTGATTGCTATGCAGATACGATTATTTCTATTTTTCTTGTGGCTTTTGCTACCCCTCTCGTCACTTCAAGCACAGAAAGTGCTGGTTTGTGATGGGGCAACGCGCTTTCCGATACGTGATGTATTGGTCAGTGTGGATGGGAAGAATGTGGGACTTACTACATGGCAAGGAATCATTAACCTACCTGATTCGTTCCAAACAGCCTCCTTTAAGAAGAAAGGCTATGCGCCAGAGAAGTTATTTCGGAGTGAGGTATTGCGAGATACGGTTTTCCTTTTTCCTGCAGAACATTATTTGGATGAGGTGGTGGTGATAGGTAAACAGGTTGTTGATGGGCGTGAACTGTTGAAGAAGATGCCGAAGCGAGACATCTTAGAAAAACGCCCGTCTGGTGGACTTGGTGGTTTCGATTTAGGTCTTATACTTGACAAACGATACCGTAGAGACCGTAGGCATGTTGAAAAGCTACGTGAAGTTTTCAAGAAAATGGACGGTTTAGAGGATAAGGAAGACCCTATCCTCAAAGCTTACCGACAAACACAGCAGGAACTAAAAGCTGATTCTATTCAGAAAAAGAATGAGCAAAAAGAGCTGAAGAAATAGCTTTTAATGTGAATATAGGTTAATTATTAGATTACTAAAGCAACCTTTTTGTATAGTTTACTTGACTTTTAGAAAAGTAAATATTACTTTTGTGGTGTGATAGATATCTTTACTTATTAATTAAAAAAGCTACTTTATGAAAACAGATTATCTTTTACCCCACATCTTTAGGAAGGTTGGTTGGTTTATTTTTATCCCTTGTAGTGTCATGATTATGGTTTCTTGGTTAGGTATTAATGACTGGTTTAATGATGACAGACTGAGTTTTATTACCTTACACATTGGAAACCTGAATTTCTTTGCTTCTGAACAAGAGGGACGTTCATTCTTTTATTTTGCGCAGGAAGACATGTTTTCAGAAATTGTCTACTGTTTGACCTTTACCTCTCTCTATATGATAGCATTTTCAAAGGAAAGTGTTGAGGATGAATATGTTGAACATCTCCGTATGCGTTCATTAGTATGGGCACTGAAAGTAAATACGATTTTCTTTGTAATCTTCACGTGGTTCTGCTTTGGAATGGTTTATATCACGTTGTTAATGCTATCAATGTTCAGCATATTTCTGCTGTTTCACTTCCGTTTTCTTTACGAACTACATAAAAGGAGAATAGATAATGAAGAATAGTATAAGGGTAGAACGAGCAATAAAGCGTATGACCCAAGCGCAATTAGCAGAACTTATTGGGGTATCTCGTCAAACGATTGTCGCTATCGAAAGCGAGAAGTATGTTCCCTCAACAGTTCTCAGTTTAAAGATTGCACGTGTTTTCGATAAGCGTGTAGATGATATTTTTGAATTGGAAGAAGGCGATTAAAGCCTTGTATTTATAATCCCTTATTTTCGATATCATTGCTAATCATAATTCAGAATTGTGCATTATGAATTTTGAATTATCAAAGTAATCATAATTATGAATTCTGAATTGTGAATTATGAATTAAGGCTAATCATAATTATGAATTCTGAATTGTGAATTTAGAATTAACCGAAAAATGCCCGATGGACAAGGTGAAGAAATATCACACTTGCCTCATCGGGCTCAACATATACTCAAGTCAGAGAAGATATTATTCTTAAATCACGCCACGGATACGGTCATCAAAGGCTGAAAGGGCAGCCTTTGCACCTTCTCCCATAGCAATTGTAATCTGTTTGTAAGGCACCGTTGTAACGTCACCGGCAGCATATACGCCACTTAGATTAGTGCGGTTGGTTGCGTCAACGATAATCTCATTGCGAGGAGTAACCTCTACTTGATCCTTGAAAGCATTGCTGTTTGGCGACAAGCCAATCTGAACAAAGACACCATCTAAGGCTATATCGCGCTCCTCATCATTGGTGCGGTCCTTCACTCTGATACCCGATAGCTTCTGACCATCACCCAAGAGGGCTGTTGTCTGGGTAGAAAGGAACACCTCAACATTAGGCAGACTGGCTACTTTCTGCTGTAGAACCTCATCAGCACGCATAGCATCAGCGAACTCAAGTACGGTCACGTGGCGGCAGATACCAGCCAAGTCAATGGCTGCTTCGATACCAGAGTTACCACCACCGATGACTGCTACGTCCTTACCTTTGTAGAAAGGACCATCGCAATGAGGACAGAAATGCTCACCATGACCGATGTATTTATCCTCATCTGGTAGACCAAGACGGCGCCAACTTGCACCTGTTGCGATTACGATAGCAGGTGCGGTGAAGGTTTCACCACCACGTACTGAAACAGTCTTAATAGCCTCTTTCAAGTTGGTTGATACCACCTTACGATTGTCGAATACATCTATTGAATATTCATTGATATGGGTGCGGAGGTCAGCAGCAAGCTGTGTACCTGTCGTTTTGGTAACAGAGATAAGGTTTTCGATACCTGTTGTGTCGTTTACCTGTCCTCCGATGCGCTCAGCAACGATAGCTACACGCAAGCCTTTGCGGGCAGAATAGATAGCAGAAGATGCTCCAGCAGGGCCACCACCGAGTACGATAACATCATATTCACGTACTGTTTGCACCGCATTTTCATCATGGTTGGTACCAACCTTGTCCTCCAACTCCTGCAGAAGGATACCAAGATCACCACGACCAGTGTGTAATGGCTCCCCATTAACGTACACAGAAGGTACGCCTTGTATGTTCAAACGTTGTATTTCATCCTGATAAAGACCGCCATCAACCATCTCATTGCTAATATTTGGGTTGATAAGCGCCATTACGTTGAGTGCCTGAACAACGTCAGGGCAGTTTGTACAGGTGAGTGATACGTAGGTCTGAAGGCGGATTTCACCCTTCAGCGACTTGATACGTGCAGCTATCGCCTCGTCTGGAAGGTTCTTACCCTGTCCGTCAGAGTTAAGGATAGCAAGGAGCAACGAGGTAAACTCGTGACCATTTGGTATACCACGGAAGCTGATACCAGTCTCTTCACCATTGCGAAGAATGCTGAAGGAGAAGTGTTCTCCTTCCTGATAAACCGTCTTTATCTTGTCAGAAGTAGAGGCAATATCCTCTACGAAAGACGAGAACTCTGCTGAGTTTTCGTCATTACTGTTGCGAGTAACGCTAAGGGTTATATCAGATGAGAGCGAAGCAAAGACGCCCTTCACCTGTTCGAGTATGCTTGAATCTAACATGGGGCTTGTAAATTTCTCTATATATTATAAAAAATGGAGAGACAAAGTCCGAAGACTTATCTCTCCACCATAACTTCTATGACACTTTTATGTCTGTTATTACAGAAACTAAGTCTTAGAGCTTACCAACAAGGTCGATGCTTGGCTTCAATGTTTCGCCGCCCTGCTTCCACTTAGCTGGGCAAACCTCACCCTCGTGAGAAGCAACGAACAACGCAGCCTCAACCTTACGTACCAACTCATCAGCGTTACGACCGATGCTGTTATCCTGGATTTCAGCAATCTTAACGAGACCCTCTGGGTTTACGAGGAATGTACCACGGTAAGCCAAACCCTCGTCCTCTTTGTATACACCGAAGCCACGGCTCAATACGCCAGTTGGGTCAGCAAGCATAGTGTACTTAATCTTCTTGATTCTATCTGAAGCATCGTGCCATGCCTTGTGTACGAAGTGAGTATCAGTACTTACTGAGAAAACCTCTACGCCAAGACTCTTGAGCTGCTCGTACTTGTCAGCCAAATCCTCCAACTCTGTAGGACATACGAAAGTGAAGTCAGCTGGATAGAAGAAGAAGAGTGCCCATTTGCCCTCGATATCCTTACTTGAAACGGTCTTAAACTGTCCGTCCTGGAAAGCCTGAACGGTAAACTCTGGTGCGTGTGCATTAATAATTGGTTCCATATCTTACTTAAAACTATTTATGTGATTAAATCTTTTTGTTTTGCAATGCAAAGTTAGTATTTGTAATCATTACAAGCAATAGATAAAATCTATGTGCTGATTAATAAAATCTATCAAGATGTATTATGCGTTGATTATCAATAAGTTATGTTCTTATATTTGGTAGATTAAAAGATTAGCATCTGATAAAACTTATACAAAATAACTACTTGATACCTTCTCTTTACAATCAAACAAACTCGTATAACAGTTGAAAAGCAAGTTTGATAAACTAATAAATGCAGGTTACTTTGGCTTAAATAACCCTTAGGTGGTAACAAGTTGTAGTCAGCATAATCATATATAATAAGGCTGTTAACCGTGAGCACGCGTGGTGTTAGGCGTCCGCACCATTGGTGCTAAGCCTTCGCACATGTGGTGAATGTTAGATGTTAGGTGGTGAGGAACACTGATATGAAACTTATAAGGTGGTGAAGAATAATACTTATTTATAGTGATTGGGCGTGTATACACTCACTATAAAGGATGAAAAAGACGAGTATAAAGCATAAAAACAGGATGATAAGACGGCTATTTGGCTTTTTTTATCTATTTTTGTCATAGTCTATACATGGTATTAGAAGAATGACACTACAACAATTAGAATATGTAATGGCAGTTTATCGGCTCAAACATTTTGCAAAGGCAGCCGATGATTGCAGCGTCACACAGCCTACACTTAGTTCGATGATTCAAAAGTTAGAAGACGAATTAGGTGTGAAAATCTTTGACCGTAAGCGTCAACCGATACAGCCTACACAAGCGGGTATGAAGGTGATTGAGGAGGCTTGGAGGGTGCTTAATCGTGCAAAGAAACTCAAGCAGATAATCGACGAGGAACGGCAGGTGCTTACTGGTACCTTTGAGGTGGGTGTGCTACCGACAATTGCACCTTATCTTATTCCGCGATTCTTCCCACAGTTGATGAATGAACATCCTGAGATGGATGTGAGGATTACGGAGATGAAAACCGAGGATATGCGCAGGGCACTTCGTAGGGGCGATATAGATGCTGGTATCTTGGCACGTGTCGACGGACTGGAGGAGATGTCGTGTACATCGCTTTATCGTGAACAGTTCTTCGGTTATGTAGCAGAAGGCGACCCATTGTTTGAAAAGGAGTTTATTCGTCCTGCTGACTTGTCGGGAGAGTACTTGTGGTTGCTGGACGAAGGACATTGTTTCCGTGACCAGTTGGTGAAGTTCTGCCAGCTAAAGTCGGCTGCTTTAAGTAAGAAAAGTTATAACTTAGGAAGCATAGAGACCTTTATGCGTATCGTAGAGAATGGTAAGGGAGTAACCTTTATACCCCAGCTTGCACTCTCACAACTCACAAAGGAACAGCATCGTTTAGTGCGTCCTTTCGCCCATCCAGTGCCTTCTCGTGAGATAATACTGATGACATCGCCTAACTTCATTCGTCATACATTGCTCCATATGCTTGCAGAAAGGATTAAAGAGTCCTTACCTGATGATTTCCAAAGTTAAATCTTGGCAGTTTTCCTATAGGAGGTAATAAGAATAAAAAGGTTCTTCCGTTAAACGTGTGGATACTTTTCGTATAGCGTTAGCGGAAGAACAGAACTTACTCATTAAAGAAAAGCATAGCCAAGGACATCAATTATCTATTCTTTTTTCATCCTCCGTCACAGAAACCTTTTTCTTTTTAATACTCGAAAATCCACTGATAAGGTTTTGAAAAATCATTACACAACTTCGAATAAATCATCTATGAATAGGGATAAAAATACGTATGAAGAGCAAGACTGCAACCAACAGGAAATCAGTTAGTTATAAAATAGTAGAAGAAAAGGTGCTTAATTGGACTTCAAAAGGGCGTTAGTTGGACTTCAAAAGGGCACCTTTTGCAAGTCAATTAGGCGTCTTTAAGAAGCCAAAAGAGCATGT